>JAUYIX010000033.1 GCA_030688115.1 bacterium | reverse complement strand
TTTAAGCGCATCCGGAGCAATCTGTGTATCCGGATTGAGCAACAGGATGAACTGATCTTGCGAGGCGCGCATTCCGACATTGCAGCCGCCGGTAAATCCTTTGTTCTCCGTGAGATTAACCAGAGTATGCGCGGGCTTATTTGGCTGGCGCGCGAGGGCCTCAAAAGTCGCGTCGCTCGAACCATTATTCACAAAAAAGTAATGAACGCGATCACGCGGATAGTCCTGATTTTTTATGGCCTCAAAATATGCCGGAATATGTTTTACCCCGTTATAAAAGACGGTTACCACGTTAACGGTTGGCCACTCAGCCGGTTCTACCAGCTCCGGGAGATCGATCGAGTCGTGATGCCCGGGCCGTATTACCGCCGCCATACGATCTTTAAGATGAGGACGAACACGTCTGAGGATAGCGCGAACAAAACCTGCCACGGATAGTGTGACAGTATTCACCTTTTGGGCCTGCAAACCCTCCTGCGTTGTCATTGTACGTAGGTATTAAGCACACTATTCAGCCACATTCGGGCTAAACATGCAAGAGCGCAAAGTATTGACTTGCTGGCGCTACGTGCGAGCATCTCAAAATGTTAGATAATACCGGAGAGCGATTTGTACCGGGGACGCTCAGCCCAGAAAACGCTTTTGAGCACATGCACCGCTACGAGCTTGCGGCCAGTCTTGTAGCGGGCAAAAGTGTCTTAGATCTGGCCAGCGGCGAGGGGTACGGCGCAGCGCGATTGGCTCACGAGGCACAGCGCGTGGTTGGCTTGGAGTTAGACAGCGTGACCGTTGCAGCTGCCCAAAAAAAGTATGCGCAACCCAACCTCTCTTTTGAGGTAGGATCAATCACGGCGATACCCAATTTGCCAGGACCGTTTGATGTGGTTACATGCTTTGAGGCGCTTGAGCATGTCAAAGAGCACGACGACTTGCTCGCAGGAGTACTCCGGAATATATCGCCGGGTGGAGTCTTTTTGGTCTCCACTCCCGACAAAGCACAATACTCCGACGCGACCGGGTTTGTTAATCCTTTTCATGTTCGCGAACTGTATATCAAAGATTTTTCAGCGTTGCTGCGGCGCTATTTTAAGCACGTTGCGCTCTACGGGCAGCGTGTTCATAGTGGTTCGCTAATGCGTCTGCTCCACGAGCAACCGGCTAACTCACATTTAAGCAACGTCCCCCAACGAGATTTATTTGTTCAACAAGATCAGCAAGGCGCGTATCGGCAATCAGAGGCACAGAGCTTGGTGCCACTATATATAGTGGCCGTTTGCAGCAATGCCTCATTACCGGCCTTGCCGAGCTCAAGCGATCTCATAAATCTTGATGACTCTCACCTCTTGCCCTATCGGCGCTATGTGGCGCACCTCGAGAGCCAGCTCCGACAAGAGACCGAACGCTCCAGGCAGATGGGGGCAAAAGCGGTAAAAGACATGCAATTGCTTAAGGACCAAATTGCGTCACAAGCCAATGAAATGCAATTACTCAGGGACCAACTCGCAGCACAAGCTCAATCCATCGAGCTACTGGGGCGTGAGCGCGACCAAAAAACACTTATAATTACTGACGCACTCGCAAGCCGGCCGGTACGCTGGGCGCTACGACTCCGAGGTATAATCCAAAAGATCCGTCGCCTTGGACAGCACCCGGGAGCCTAGCGATTACGTCTTCATATTAGCTTTATAGGCCGTTACGACTTGCTCGGGCGGACCCTCCATTATCTTTTTGCCTCGATCCATGAGGATTACGCGATCGCTAAAACGCATCACGCTATCCATCGTGTGCGAGACAAATACGATGGTTTTTTCTTGATATTTCATTTTTTCGAATAGTGCAAAACACTTTCTTTGGAAGCGTTCATCCCCGACCGCCAAGACCTCATCAAAAAGCAAGATTGGTGCATCACTCTGAACAGCGGTTGCAAAGGCCAGGCGCACGTACATCCCGGATGAAAAATTACGTAACGGCGTATCGATAAAGCGCTCCAGCTCCGAGAACCTAACAATGTCATCAAACTTCTCGTTGACCTGGCGACGAGACAATCCCAAAATCGAACCGTAAACATAGATGTTCTCCCGGGCGGTCAGATCGTAGTTAAAGCCGACTCCCAACTCTAAAAATGGAGAGATGCGATCCCGAACCGTTAGCTCTCCGCTGGTTGGTTGGTAAATCCCCGCAATAATTTTAAGCAACGTCGATTTACCGCAGCCATTTGGGCCGATTAAAGAGATAAACTCTCCCGGCGCGACTGAGAGCGATACGTTGTCGATCGCCTTAAATTGTTCGTAGACCCGCGGACGCAGCATCGCCGCCAAACTCTCTTTAACAGAACGCCGCGGCTCGTGCGCGAGTCTAAAAACCTTGGTTAAATTTGAGCATTCAATAATTGCCATCTTAGAGTTCCTCCGCTATATTTTTTTCTTTGCTCTTGAACACAACATACCCGAGCGCCAAAAAGAGCAGCATGATCGCGGTGGTAATCAACATGGAGCTGGGTCGCGGCCAGATTAGTTCGATCAACAACTGGCGTCCCTCATGAATAATGCGATGCAAAGGGTTGAGGCCGATGTATCCCAAAAATCTGTCAGGCACCATCGAGAGCGGGTAAATAATCGGGGTCACCCAAAAACCAATCTGTAACAAAATCTCCCAGATGCTCGAGAGATCGCGTAAGCGCACGTACCAGACCGAGAGTGCCAGTGACAAACCGAGACTAATCATAAATAGGTTTGCGACCACGAGCGGCAGAGCCAAAACCGTCCAGCCGATCTCTGGTTTAACAAAAGCCAATATCACAAAAAATATCGCCAGGTTGAGCACAAGCGTCAAAAGCGTAGTTACATTGCTGGCCAACACGATCGTAAACTTGTTGACGTTGATTTTTGTCAATAAGGTCGATTTGGTCTCAAGTGCATGCATGCCGTTGAGGGTGGCCTCCGTAAAATAATTCCAAAGGAGGATACCCAGCAATAAAAAGAGGGAGTAGTTGGGGACATCAAATCTGACAAAAATTGAGAACACTAAATACAAGCTGCCAAAAATCGCCAAGGGTTTTAGCAAGGACCACAAGTACCCCAAGACGGAGTTCTTGTAACGTAACTTAAAGTCGGTAATGGCCAGCTCTTTGAGCAATGAGAACCGCATACGGCTGGCAATTCAACCACGTATAGGACCGCTCGTCAAGATGAACTCTGCCGGCATGTCTGGTAGTCTCATCAAATGTCTACCACCCGACATTGGGTTATCGTCCCCACCTACAACGAGGCAGAGAACATTGCCGATCTTATCCGGAAGATTTTGGCTCAAGGGCCATCTTTTTACGTACTCGTTGCGGATGATAACTCCCCCGATCACACGGCTGACCGTGCCGCACAGACCGGCAAATCGTTTGGCGACCGTGTTGTAGTTTTGCGGCGCACCCGCAAAGAGGGTTACGGCAAAGCTGTCCTAGCCGGGTGCCGGCGCGCTCTGGCCCTTGGGGCGGATGCACTATTTACCATGGACGCTGATTTCTCCCATGACCCAAACGTATTGCCACGTCTTGCTCTGCAATTACGTTTTACTGACGTCGCGATCGGCAGTCGCTACGTATTAGGAGGTCGAACCGAAAACTGGCCCTTATATCGCCGAACATTATCAGCCGTCGCCAATCGATTAGCTCGAGCGGTCACCGGCTTGCACGCGCACGATTGTACCGGAGGGTTCCGGGGCTACCGTACCTCCGTGATTAATAAACTGCTCAAGCAAAATGTCCAGTCGGCAAACTATACGTTTTTAGTTGAGACACTTTTTTTGATTGAGCGTTTGGGATTTACGACGGGAGAACTACCGATCGTGTTTAAAGAGCGCGAGCGAGGACAATCAAAGGTCAATCTCTCGCTTATAGCCCATGGAGCGCTTAGCTTGATACGACTTGGCTGGCGACGTATTTCGAGCGAGATCGTTGCATTGCCAGAGCCAAAGCAAACCCGACCACTATAAATGGTGCGCGCACTCCCTCAAACGTGCTCGGGACCGATTGAACAATCAGCAACGCAGCCAGACTTGCGAGCACGGCGATGATTGACCACTGCTGTCTGGCCCCGCTGCGCCTTAATTGCCGCACCAACTGCGTCACCAGCCACAGCAACCAAACTCCAACAAGTGCGGCGGCGGCAACCCCGTAGGTAACGGCAAACTCGAGCGTAACATTATGCAAAGCTCTCAATGTTGGTTGCCCTTCAAGCGTTACATGTACGATCTCTTCGGTCGCACCCGGCCCATGTCCGGACAGCGGATGTTCCAGTGCCAGTTCTATCCCCTGCCGAGCTAAAGCTATCCGCGCCTCAAAGGACTGGGTTATCCCGATCGTTCCCAGGCGAACTCTATCCTGGACCGTTGCCGGTAGAACAAACCAGCCCGCGATTACCAAAGAGGCTAATACTACCAAACCCGCGACTAATCTTTTACGTGCATCTGCTCGCACGACCGCCAAACCTGCTCCGGCAAAAACCAGAGACGCCACGAGTACCGCGATAAGTGTCAGCGAGGAGCCGGTAAAAAATAATACGACTAGCCCGGCGATAACCGTCGCCCCAGCTAACCAGCGCCGCCAGCCTGGCCAGATTAGACCAAAGCCGGCCACCAGAGGCAGCAGGAGGCCAAGGCTGGCGGCCAGATGATTTTGACCGATAAAAACAGAGGTGACCGCCCACT
>JAUYIX010000017.1 GCA_030688115.1 bacterium | reverse complement strand
TCGACATCTCGATGTTTATGTACCCCTTGCCATCCGAGATGGTTCTCAAAAACTTGCGTAAGCAGGCCGGTAAGGTCGAGGCCTCGATAAACCTCAACGTTGAGCGCGGTAAAGTCAGGGATCCGATCCTCGAGACCGCCCACGCTGACATTGAGAGTCTGCGTGACCGTCTGCAGCAGGGCACCGAGCGGTTCTTCCGGTACGGGCTCTATCTAACGCTTTATGCGGACTCCAAAAAAAAGCTGGACGAACTAACCGAGTCGGCCGAGACGCTGCTCGGTACGCGACTGGTCTATGCCAAGCACGCCATCTTGCAGATGGAGCAGGGTTTTAACTCAACGCTGCCGGTGGGTAATGATGAGCTTAAGATCGGTACCAACATGAACACCTCGCCGCTCTCGACCAGTTTTCCTTTTATCTCAAGTGAGCTGACCAGCAACGACGGAATTTTATACGGAATCAACCGACATAATAACTCGCTGGTTTTGTTTGACCGGTTCTCCCTGGAGAACGCCAACTCGGTGATCTTTGCCAAATCCGGTGCCGGTAAATCCTATGCGGTAAAGCTTGAGATCCTGCGCTCGATGATGCTTGGGACCGACGTGATCGTGATCGATCCCGAGGCGGAGTATTACCATCTGACGACTGCGGTGGATGGGGCCTTTATTGATATCGCGCTGGGATCCGAGACGCGCTTAAATCCTTTTGACTTGCCACGTAACTCGGACGAGAAGTCTGAGGATCTGATCAGGTCCAACATCGTCTCGCTTAAAGCGTTGATCGGGATCATGATTGGGCGTCTCTCGCCCGAGGAGGATGCCCTGCTCGATAGCGCGCTTTATGATACCTATGCCAAAAAAGACATCACGCCTAACACGCCCAGTATGCTTGAGGTTGAGTTTCCGCTGATGCAGGATTTGCAAGAGGTGCTGGCCTCGACCGAGGGCTCCGAGAGTCTGGCCACGCGTCTGGCTAAATTTACCCAGGGTACCTTTGCCGGTCTCTTTAACAAGCCGACTAATGTGCAGGTCAAAAAACAGTTGGTGACCTTTAATATTCGCGATCTCGAGGATGAGTTACGACCGATCGGGATGTTTTTGGTGCTTAACTACGTCTGGAACACCGTGCGTAGCGAGCTCAAAAAACGGATCCTGGCGATTGATGAGGCGTGGTGGATGATGCAATACGAGGACTCGGCTAAGTTTTTGTTCTCGATTGCCAAGCGTGCCCGTAAATACTATTTGGGTGTGACCACGATCAGTCAGGACGTGGCTGACATGTTGGCCTCTGATTATGGACGCGCGGTCGTCTCTAACTCCTCGATCCAGACGTTGTTGCGACAGTCTCCCTCGACGATCGACCAGATCCAAGAGGTTTTTCATCTTACCGATGGCGAAAAGTTTTTGCTGCTGGAGAGTGACGTGGGAGAGGGTATCTTTTTTGCGGGGCTTAAGCATGTTGCGATTAAAGTTGTTGCGAGCTACAGCGAGGATCAGATTATTACCTCCGACCCCAAGCAAATTCTGGAGATAGAAAAAGCCAAACGAGAGTACGCCGCGCAAGAGGGTGACCTATCAGGCCAGGGGGAGGGCGAGGTATAGCGTGACACACGGGACTCGCCACAAACAAAAATGGTGGGGATCAGCCGGTTTATCGGTTGGGCTGATTACGTTACTTACTTTGGGGATCCCGGGGCGGACAACCGCGCAAACCGAGCCGGACAACGATACGGACGCCTACGACCAAGTCACCTGTCAGGGCGTTGAGGAGGATGAGATGGAGGACACGCGTGATGGCACCGTGCCAAGTCCGTTTGGCTCCATAGATCTGCCGGGCAGCTCCTCGCGTGACGGCGGGACCGACCAAGAGGGCTCGGGTCCTTTTCCGGGCGGTGGTTTTCAGTTGCCTTTTGAGCTGGGTTTTGGCAGTGGCGGCGGGCAAACCTTCTCGTTTGAACCGACTACCTCCGAGGAGGAGCAATCGCGCGCCAACGGATCATTTTACCAGGAGCCCGAGGTCTCGATTACGCTAAACTCCGCCACCTTAATAGAGGGCGAAGAGCTATCCGCCCAGGTTAACTACGACACGTTTGCCAGCCTGGAGGGGGCCGGAGCCGATTTTTATACCGTTGCCTTTATGGACGGGGTCTTTTTAAACGGGTACATGGCGGGGGGAGACGCGGAGGCACTCGAGCAGCAGCGCAATACTGCGGCTGACGCGGGCCGTCCGGATTGCGGGGTCTATAGCCGACAAATTACGACAACGGATGCGGACGCGGATGGCATGGATGATGCCTGGGAGATACGGCACGGGCTTGATCCCAGCAATCCCGCGGACGCCGGAGAGGATCCTGATCAAGACGGCTATACGGCGGATGCGCACCTAAACTTAAACGGTGAGGCCGTCTCGCCGGCGCCATTAATAGAGGGCGCCACCCTTGGTGACGGCACCTTTACCAACTACGAGGAGTTTGTGATGGGTACCGATCCAAATAATGCCGACAGTGATGGGGACGGGTTTGCGGATGAGGCGGATGCCGTGGGCCTTGGGCAGATATTGATCGAGGCGCCGGCTACAAAAGCGTTTGGATCACCGGCCTATCGGTTGCACGTGATCGTTGCCGGACTGACCGGTAAGCGCAACGAGGATCAAGAGCGGCTGGTTAAGATCGACTCGGCTACGCGCGATATCCAAGCCGGGACGCGCGAGGACCTGGAGGTCGAGCTTAGCCTTGTACAAGGGGCGGCTCCGGGCGAGACACTTATCGTCTCGGCAAAACCGCGTGGCAGCCAACAGCACAATCTACTTAATACCTATCGCTGGTCGGTTAATGGCGCGTTGATCCCGGACTCAAGTGGCCAAGGGCGGCATACTTTTGAGTATTTGGTTGACCCGGGCACGCCCGTGGGAGAGCAGCTCTCGATCTCTCTGGATGTGATCAATTTTAAAAGCCACCAGTTGGCTAAGGGTGCCCTAACCGTGATTATCGGCGATGTTGTCTTGCTCGATTATGATCCAAACCAGGTAGAACCAAACGGACAAGTCCTAGTGCGCGCACTTTTAACTTCGAGCGAGTCGGCTGATGCGTTTTTGTTTAATTGGAGTTTAGACGGACAACCGGTGCCGGCGGCCTCCCGTATCGGTGCGACAGAATATACGGTTCCGGTTAGCAAGCGCGCTGGAGCTACGCATGATGTGAGTGTTGCCGTCTACCGTGTTACGGATAGTGCCTCGATCGGGAGTGTCGCGGGATCCTTGGATGTTTTACAGCCTAGCGTGACACTGACGCTAACACCCGATCGGCCCACTACCTCCGATCAACCCGTCGCAGAGGCGACGACTGACCACTTTGGATCGGTGACCCTGGCTTACACCTATACTTTGGATGGTGAGCGACTCAATGAGAGCCACTCATTGGTTACGTTACCGACTCTGACGTCCGGGCCACATAGGCTGCGCGTCTCGGTGCGTGATATCGGGGCGTCAAGTGACTCCGCGAGCGCAGATCTGGATTTTTTTGTTAGTGCGGCCTCGCCGGTGGCCAGCGCCGCACGCAGTAGCAACAATCTCGCGGCCGGCCTATCCGCCGCTGCTCCCGCGATCGGGGCGGGTTCTGCCATAGTATTGGGAGTTTTAGTCTTGAGCCTTGTCCGTCTCAACCGCTCTAACGAGACCGCAACATGAGACGTATCGTGACATTGATCAGCGTGCTCGGACTGTGCCTCTTGTGGGCGGCTCCCTTGATGACAAATGCAAAAGATTTAGACGATTTGCTGGACGCCCACCCGCTCGGTCCCTACGACGAGATCTCTTGCAATGGTGCGATCGAGGACCAGCTCGATACGGGCGATCCGGCCGAGGACTTTTTTCCGCCGTTTGAGTTTGATACGCAGGAGTCGCACAACGATGGTGGCGGCAGTTTTAGCGGGCAGTACGATTTTCCGTTTTCTGATAATGAGGTCTTTCAGAAGTTCAACCGTGAGTCTGAGGAGCAGAGTGAGCCGCGTCTCAATATTACGCTCAGCCCCCAGGAGGTGGAGCAGGGCCAGGACATCAGTATCACCGCGAGCCTGTCTGATTTTAAGGATAACAACGGATCCGAGAACGATCAGCGTTTTGCGGTGAGTTTTGCCATGGACGAGATTAGTTTGCAGGGGATCCAGGCCGGCGGTAAAAAACTGCCCGAGAGCGTGACCGGATCGGCCTGTGGCTTGGTAACCAGAACACCGCAGGTCGACGAGGACAATGACGGTATGGACGATAACTGGGAGGTTGCGCACGGGCTTAACCCTAATAATCCGGGGGATGCCTTGACCGACGCGGATGGTGACTCGCACTTTGATTTTTATACTAACGTGCTCGGTGAGGTGCTCGAAATAACTCCCGAGACGGCCGGTGGCCCGACCGGAATCATGAACAATCTCGC
This sequence comes from bacterium, assembly GCA_030688115.1. Classification (GTDB taxonomy): domain Bacteria; phylum Patescibacteriota; class JAUYIX01; order JAUYIX01; family JAUYIX01; genus JAUYIX01. The sequence continues at coordinate 1,632 of JAUYIX010000017.1, read as the reverse complement.
CGAGTACATTTGGGATACCGATCCCAACCGCGCCGATACCGACGGCGACGGTATTGAGGACGGGATGGAGATTATCGGGTTTGGTGGATCGACGGTGACCGCGCCGGTTGTTCAGCCGGTCGGGTCGGCTGTAGAGATCCGCGCATATGCGGTGGGGCTCTCAACCATGCAAGATGCCGCGCGTGAGTTTGAGCACATTGTCAAAATCGACACGACCACTAAGACTTTTTTTGTTAGCAATGGCGAGCACTTGGAGGGCCAGGTGACCAGCGAAGATGATTTTACCGTGCCGGGCGAGACGACGGTGCTCGAGGCCTCCTTTGTTGGGACCGAGGCCGAGGCGGAGTCGTTTGCCTACAGCTACGAGATCGATGGGCAAGAGGTGACAAACCCGTCCTCGGCCAGGCATCGCTTGGAGGTTGTGGTTGAGCCTGATCGGGTTCCGGGTACGACCATCCCCTACAAGATCGAGGCGGTTAATCCGGCGACCGGACAGCTGGCGACTATGCGTGGTGTGATCCAAGTAGGGGAGTTGATTACTTTAGAGGCCGATCCGGCAGAACCGCCCGCCAATGCTCCGGTCACCGTGCGCGCGCTCTTGGGATCTAACAATGATCCGGCCGACTATCTTTTTGAGTGGTTTGTAGATGGCAAACAAGTCGAGCGCTCCTCCGGGGTTGGCCGCGACGCGCTGGTGCTGACGGCACCCGACGCGAGTGGGGACACGCTGGAAGTCTCGCTTGATCTCTATTTAGTGAGCACCAGTCAAAAGGCCGGGAGTCGCACACTTGTGATCTCGGCAGCCGACCCTCTTGTCGAGCTTGAGGTGGTTCCGCGCGAGCCAACCCCGGGCGACACGGTGACCGTCTTTGCCCGGACCAGTAATTTTCCGGTCAACTTGGACAGCGATAATAATGGCGACAACGACGCGACGCTTTTGAGCTATGTTTGGGAGATTGACGGAGTGGTCTTGCCGGCGCAAGAGACGGCTGCCGGGTTTACCAGCGTGACGCTGGATGCGGGAGCGCAAAATCAGACTCATACTATTAGTGTTGCGGTGCGCTCGGTCGGGCCGCGCAGCCAAACGGCAGAGGCTCGGACCGACTTTACTACCGGTGTGGTTGGTGGTTCATTGGTGCAGCGCGTCAAGACACGGAGCGGTACGCTTTTGGCCTCGCTTGGTTCTGCCTTACCGCAGGCAACCGCAGCGGCGGTAAGTGTGATCGGTGTGGTTAGCCTGCTCGGGTTGACTTACTGGCAGCGCCAACGGAGGTCCGCATGAGACCACGACTACGCGGTTTGTCGGCACGGATTTTTTTGCCGCTCATCATGGCGACCGTCCTGGCGCTCGGCCCGACGTTTATCGGGATCGGTGGGCCGCCCGAGGTGGCCAGAGCCGATCAACGACCCGAGAACGACGACCTCTTTGATGTCGAGGCCTATAACGGTGCCCGCGAGGACGAACTCATCACGCGTCCGTTGGGTGATTTTTTTCCGGCCTTTGATTTTAGTTTTGATTATACCTTTGATGTGGATGTGTCGGGGGGAGGGTTGTTTGGGGGAGCAGATGCGGACGTAGAGACGGATATACAAAAAGTTTTGACTCCGTTGTTCAGCCCTGAGGAGCAGTTC
>JAUYIX010000024.1 GCA_030688115.1 bacterium | reverse complement strand
TTCTTTTGATAAATAAGCCTTAGATTCTGATTGATTTGTGCTCTTAACAGATTAACACTCCATTTTTCAAGAGTCACTTTTTCAAGTCTTGCTTCCAAAAGTGCAGCGCGTGGGTCAAGCGGAAAAAAAAGATTCGTTGGCCAAATTGTCCGAATAAAAAAGCCAGATGAAATAATCAGCACTGTAAGCCCCATTGTTAAACAAAAAAGCTGTAAAGACGGCAGCGACCGGTCCGCATATAAAACGGATAAGGCAGCACCAGCAAAAATGGCATTAATCGCTACCCCAAAACTAGATTTCTGAGAATATTCAGCTCGAACGTTCCAAAGAACACTATGGGCTTTGAAAGCCCAATCAAGTAATAATGACCGATCTGCCGTTGAAGTCATTTATGTTGAATAAGTTTAAAACTTACGCTATATGAGAAAAAATCAATATGCTGTGCAACAGATAATGCGCGTTTCAGCCTTGTATCTGAATCTAGTGCGATAATAACGCCCTTTACGGACTGACTTTGCTCCGCTAACTCATCCTTTACGTAGCCCATATACCGCTGAATCTGTCCCAACACGACGTCTGTTGCTCGCCCCTTCTTAAGCTCAACCACGAGCAACTCTTTTTTATCCTTACTAATGGCCAAAATATCAATCGGTCCAGTATCGCTAGGATATTGTTGCCCAACCAGCTCACCATCTTCCTGGTAGATATCGTATCGTTTTCCGAGCTCGGTACTAGTCCAGTTTTGAACCAAAAAATCTTCAAGGTGCTTCTCCATCGCAAAGGCCGTGGGGTCCTCGATAGTCTCGTCAGTGCTGACGATCATGGCAGGACGTTCGCCGCCAATCTGAATCTCGATCTCTGCGGCATATTTTGTGACGTTACTGACGGTACCGATCGAGCCTGTCGAGTTTTGCAATGCCTCGCTCATCTCACTACGTTGAATCGTACGTGGATACCACTTAACGCCACGCCGATGGGGCAATACGTTCTCTTCGCTGAACTGGTAGTCGCCTGTAACCTCGCCAACGTAGTAAGCACCCTTTCCGTTAGGGCACAGCACAATGTCTCCTATTTGGATCTTTTTGGCGATGGTGTAGAGGAAACCGCCGGCCAAGCCCGCCGCAACTTTGCTCTTGCCCGGATGCTCATACAGGAACTCTGGAATAAAGTACTCGTTAAACTTTTTCCAATCGTCGGTCAGTTTATCGCTCAAGTCAACGTAATGACCAAAGTCAGCACCTATAAAGTCGCCCTTGTGAGCTGCCTCAGCGTGAGCACTCTTTTTGCCGAGCATAATGCGGTAGTAGCTTTTCATTGCAGCAAGCCTACGCCTGCTGCCTAGTCGCGTAAAGAGCCAGCCTCCTAATCTTCCTACTCAGGCAACCACTCACACGCCAACCCGTCATGGTCAGCGTCAAGATCATCCACATTGCGTGTTATAGAGCCGCCGTCTTGTTCAAAATATGCTTGCGCCTTGCCTCGCGTGCCAAAGTCGCTGCAGTCTTTATCAATACCGTCGTTACCAAGGTCAACATCATGCGTATCGCAATCCCCGGGTTGCCGCGTACCATCGATTAGTTTTTCTGCGTAGTTCTCCGTACTAGTAGAAATTGCAGCAGTGCCACCAAAAACAAAGCCTGTATCGATTACCTCACGTTGGTCATACAAAAATGAACCCGATGCCAAGCACCCAACGTTATTTTGTTTGGCCAACAAGAGAGGAAATTTGAGCGAGGCAAGCAAAGAGCCGGCCGACAAAGCATCGGGATAGTTTTCGCCATTTGCGAGACCGATGCCCTCCGGCATATCAGCTGTAACCGATAAATCTGCCACGAGTTTGCCGGTCTGGTATCGATCTGCTCCGGCGATCCGGTCTACCGTAATACCCCGCGCGTTGAGCTCGACGATTACCCCATCGCTTATCACGGCGGTGCCGCCGATAATAGTTATGTGCGATATTTGCTGCGTGTTGTCGAGATAAACATTTACCTCTGTAGCTACGTGGCCCTTTGGGTTGAGCAACAATACCTCGCTATCTTGCGCGGCTCTTGGTGCGATAGAGAGGGCGTCCGCAAAAGACGCACCACTCACGAGATATGCGCGGTCTTTTTGTCCGTCCCTCGCACGATCAACTTCTGCAGCTATGCCGGTCGCAGTGCCATACCGTGTTGCGCTTGCGATTCTGTGTACAGTGTAGCCGAGCGTGCTAACAGCGTTTTCTACCGTTGCAGAAAGGGCTGCATCTCCACCAAGCACATAGACCGTAGCACCAGTCGGTAGAACCCGTTGCAATTCTGTACGCGTGTCAGCGGTAAGGTCGCCGGGTTCAGAAAGTAGAAGTGGGCCGTCAACTACCGCGGCAAGAGAAACGCCGGCAAGCGCGTCAGGAAAGTTTCGGCCGCTGGCGAGTACAACAGCACTAGCACTTTTGTTTGTCGGGAATTGCGTCATTGATATGGCGACCGAGGTCGTAAAACGATCGCTGCCAGAAACGCGCACGAGATTTTGGCTGGCTAAAGCTGGCACACTCGACAGACAAAGCCAGCCGAGAGCAACTGTTAGGAGAGCAACTTCTAGCGGTTCTCGCCTCCGTTTAAAGGCTTTGAAAATATCGCTAGCAAAATAGCCAATGATGCCCCAGATAAAGGAGATAAAAATTAGATGGAAGATCCACCCGATAAACTTTAGTATTCCTGAAAATACTTTTGAAACAGTTATCATGGTTTGACCTCTCGGATCTGCAGCCGTGTTTTCCCCTGCGTGTTCTGCCCAGGGGTCTGAAAGTTAATCAAGAGTCCGCGGGGCGCGATACGTACGATTTGTTGTTTGAGCTCGCTAGTGGCCATCGACCTATTTTACGGCCAAGCTGGGCCAAAGTAAAGAGATGGGTCGGATCATCACCTGCGACAAATTGCTCTTTAGAATAGACAAACAACCGAAGGAAGATTCCATCGGTTGTTCGACCAGTTATTACGGCCTTACATGAAGTGGACGCTGCCGCCCGCTTGTTCGATATCGCGCCTCATGTACTCTATGCTCCAGCGCACCTGCGCATAGCTGCTTGCCAAGCCGAGATGGCGCACGATCGCGCGGCCACCGGCGTAGTGCCAGTCAACATGCGCGCCGGTGGAGAAGGCGACTTTCTTGACCCAGTCTTCGATCAAGTCGCAATCAACACCGTGGACCTGGACAACCGCCTGGCCAAACCGCCAGATCAGCCAATTGCAGCGCTGGTCCTTCTTGGTAGACATGACACTGTTCTCCTCTTTTTTTGTTAAGGGCATCTCTAACTCCTTCGTCCGCTCCAAAAAATCCAAAACCAATCGGATCAGGTATTCAAACACATGCTAGCGGCGCTGTAAAACATTTAAACGGGTTGGCCCTTATCGGGCCGCTCGCACCTCTACCATCTTGTGCCTGCCGGTGTGCACCGCCACGATCCGCAAGCTGGATGGCATCATAGTTTTTTGTAGT
>JAUYIX010000089.1 GCA_030688115.1 bacterium | reverse complement strand
GGTGTGGCCTGCTACCCAACGTTTAACATCGCGAGCTTGAGATTCTACTTCCGGCAGTTCTGGCATGGCGCAATACTACATGAGGGCGCTCAGTTTCTCGAGTTCTCCCCAGTTGGTACCGGTACTGACCCCAACCTCGATCGGTACACGCAACTTAGCTGCCGTCTCCATAATTTTTTTGCACCGGGCGGCCACCTGATCAACATCTGCGTTAGGCACCTCAAAAATCAGCTCGTCGTGCACTTGCATGATCAACATTTCAGCCGCTTTGGGCACCTCGGCGTGGATCGTGATCATGGCTTTTTTGATCATGTCCGCGTTAGTCCCCTGAAAAGGATGATTAATCGCGGCTCGCTCGGCCGCCGCTCGTATTTGCCAATTGGCCGAGCGAACATCCGGCACATAGCGCCTGCGCCCAAAGAGCGTCTCGACATAGCCCCGTGTACGAGCGGCCTCGATAATTTTATCAACATAGGTTTTGAGTTTTGGATAGCTGGCAAAATAATTCTCGATAAAATCTTGGGCCGCATCGCGCGACATACCCGAGCGCTGAGCCAGACCAAAAGCGGATAGTCCGTAGATCACCCCAAAGTTCATCATTTTGGCACTGGATCGTTCTGCCTTTGTGATCGTATCAATTGGTTTTTTAAGAACGCGCGCGGCGGTTGCCGCATGCACATCGAGTCCTGAGGTAAAGGCTTTAATCAAATTGGGGTCTTGAGAAAAATGTGCCGCGATCCTAAGCTCAATTTGTGAGTAGTCCAGCGCCACGAGCGTATGACCTTTGGGGGCGATAAAAGCCTTACGAATCTCATTGCCAATGTCGGTCCGGACCGGAATATTTTGCAGGTTAGGATCCGAGGACGAGAGGCGGCCCGTCGCTGCAATGGTTTGGTTATAGCTGGTATGGACGCGGCCGGTGTTTGGCAGAATCAACTCAGGTAAAGCTTCAAGATATGTCGAGATCAACTTAGTTAACTCTCGATACTCGCTTATCAAATCAATAATCGGATGAACCCCACGTAATTTATCCAGCTCGGAGGCGGCCGTTGAGTAGCCTGTCTTAGTGCGCTTAATATTGAGCGTTGCGATACCCAGTCGACCAAACAATACCTCCTGGAGTTGCGCCGGCGAGCTAATGTTAAAGTCGCCCTTGGCAAGTTTATGGATTTGCGTGACCAGCGCCTTAACTCGTTTAGAATATTTTTTAGCCAGTTTACCGAGTAGGGCCGCATCCACATACACGCCTCGATACTCCATATCGGCCAGCACGCTGATCAGCGGCAGCTCGATCTCGTTCATGATCGTGTCCGCGCCTCTGATTTTGCCAAGCTTGTGCTCAAGCGGCTTGATCAAGCGCCAGGTATAATCGGCATCCTCGGCCGCATAAAAAGTGGCGAGCGGCAACTCTACTTCAGAAAAACTGCGCTGCTTACTTCCGACGCCGATGCAATTCTCGATTGGCATCATCTCGTAGCCAAACTCATTGAATGCAGCCGCGTCCAGAGAGTTTTGACGCCGACCGGGATCGAGCAAGTAGCTTGCGATCATTGTGTCAAAAACGATCGGTCCGACGGTGATCCCATAGTTTTTGAGCACAACCATGTCGTACTTGGCGTTGTGTCCGACCTTACCAATCTTTTTGCTCTCGAGGAGTGGTTTGAGTAACTCGAGGGCGCTAGATCTCGGGATTGTTTTTCCAAGATGCGCAGCGTGACCAACCGGTACGTAAAAGGCCTGTCCGTCTGCCGCACAAAATGATAATCCAACCAGCTCGCAACCCATCGGCCCCAGTGCGGAGGTCTCGGTGTCAAAAGCAAAACGTTTTACTCGAGAGAGTTGCGCGATCATACCCTTGAGTTTGGTCTCATTATTAACCAACACATAGTCAGACCGTCTGAGTCTCTCCTCTATATCGAGGGCGCTTGACTGGTCAACTTTGGCGGATTTTTTATTTGGCAGCGCGGCGAGTAGCGAGGCGGTCTGTTTGGGCTGAGCTAGGGGCAGCCTCTTGACCAAACTCTTAAATTGAAGTTCTGCAAAGAGCGCCACTACTTTGGCGTGATCGTAATCGGATAGTTCTGCCGAGGCAAGATTAAGCTCAAGCGGCATATCGGTTTTTATAGTTACCAATGTGCGTGAGAGGAGCGCGTCGTCCTTGTGCTCGACCAGACGCTCAAATAATTTGCCGGCGATCTTGGCCCCCTTGGCGTCGAGTTCTTTTTTACCGGCCTGCCGTGCTTGGTCCAGGGCTTTATAAAGCGCCTCAACCGACCCATAGGCCTGGATCAGTTTTGTGGCGGTTTTATCACCCACCCCGGCCACGCCGGGAATATTATCAGAGGGATCGCCGCGCAAAGCTTTGTACTCGATCAGCTGTCGCGGCGTCAGACCAAACTTTTCTTTAACTTTTGCATTGTCGTACTCAATAACATCACTAATGCCCGTACGTGTTGCCAAAACCATCACTCGGTCGGTCACAAGCTGCAGTGCATCCTTATCGCTCGTCACTAAAATCGTCTCGAGGTCCGGATAGTCGGCAGCCTTAGCCGCCATGGTTCCTAAAATATCATCAGCCTCGTAGCCTTTACGCTCAAGCAGCGGGATGTTCATGGCCTCAACAACTTGCTTAACGATCGGAATTTGATCATAGAGTTCTTGATCAGCGGATTGCCGCGTTGCTTTGTACTCCTTATACATCTCATGCCTAAAAGTATCTGCCGGATAATCCCAAGCCACGATCGCATACTGCGGTTTGATCTCGGCGAGCGCCTTGAGCATGATCGAGACAAAGCCAAATACAGCATTGACCGGCTTGCCCTCGCGCGTCGTTAAGCTTGGTGGCAGCGCATGGTAGGCGCGATGCACGATCGAGTTACCGTCAAAAATAACGAGTTTTTTGTTAGGCATGATAGGTAGTCTCCCATTTTTTTGGCAGAACTCCCAGCTGCTCGGGTAGTTCTGCCAGACGGCTGTCCTGATCGGCACTCGGACGCATCATTTTAATCCGGAGCGTATCGGTCGGTAGAACACGCCGCACCCGATTGCCCCACTCGACCACAACGAGAGAGTCCGGTCGACCGAGGTACTCCTTAAAGCCGGTCGCCGCAAGTTCGCCCGCATCGTGTATACGATAAGCATCAGCATGCACCAGGTTTTTTAGACCGGCTTTTTTTATCGGCAAGACCCGGAACACGATAAAGGTCGGGCTCGTGGTTTGTTGCGTAACACCCAACCCCTCAGCCAAGCCTTGCAAAAGCGTTGTTTTGCCGGCACCAAGCGGCCCCTCTAAACTGAGGGTCTGTCCGCCTCGGACGCGCGTAGCCAGCCAGCGGCCCAAGGCTTGCGTTGCGTCGTGATCGGTTAATCGCACGCGCATACTAAAAAACTCCCGAATAATTCAGGGCGACAACCACCACTCCCAACCCTACCAAATAGAACCCAAAAACCCGTAGCCCCCAGCGTTTTACCAGCTCCAGCAGCCCTTTGAGAGCAGCCACGCCGACAAGTAGTGCCGCAACCGTACCAAGCGCCAGGGGCCCCCAATTACTCTGCCCCTGCGTCACTTGAACCTCCTGCAAAAACAACTGAGCCAGGCTCAAGATTGAGGCTCCCGCGATAATCGGCGTCGCCATAACAAAAGAGAACCTGGCAGCGGCCTCTCGGGTTAGCCCCAAGAGCGTCCCGGTTGCAATAGTTGTCCCGGAGCGTGAGACCCCCGGCAGCAGCGCAGTGACTTGCGCCAGGCCGATCAGCACGGCGTTCCACATACTGGGCTCGGTTTTTTGCTGCTGCTCGTTTTTTTGCCGTTTACTTTTGATGAGCTGTTCTACCAAAAAGTAAAAAACCCCCGTGGCCGTAAACCATAAACCGACTGACAAGGCGTTACGGTAGAACTCAGAAAATATATCCTCAAAAAAATATCCGGTTAGAGCCGCCGGGATGGTCGCCAAGATCGTGGCGCTCGCCAAGCGTGCCTGAGAAGTTTGCACAAAAGTGCGGCGCGCGAGGATGTGCCAAAACCCGGTCACTAAATCCAGCAGCTCGCGCCACAAAACGATAATAATCGCAAAGAGCGTGCCGATATGCAGAACCGCATCAAACAGCAACCCCTGGTCGGGCCAGTCAAAAATAATGCGTACTAAATAGAGGTGTCCGTCGCTCGAGATTGGGATAAACTCTGTGATCCCCTGGGTCAGCCCCAGCACCAGAGCCTGCAGATATTCCATTGCTGCACTCTAGCAAAATTACCTGCGGTTGGCAGGTCTCCTAAAATCATTCCAGGTTGACATAAAAAACCACGGCTTGACTCGACCTGCTCTGCGGGGTACGCTGCGGAGCTCTATGCCGTCACATACCGACACAGCCTTAGCTTTATTGCAAAACGCCAAGCGCGTTGCGATCTATCCCTGCGCCACTAACAATACGGACGCGTTGGCTGCCGGCATCGCACTGGCTCATGCCGTAGCAGAACACGGCACTACCGTCAGCGTGACTCTTGATGATGACCCCGACGCTGCGACCGCCGTGCCGGACTTTTTTAAGGCGGGATCATTTACTAAAACTCCGGTGACTACCCAAAGCGAGCTGTTAATAGAAGTCCCGACTAAAGCAACACCGGTACAATCCGTCTCCTATGAGCGCACGGCCGACAAGCTCCTCATACACATTACACCGCGCTCAGGACAGATTAATCCCAACCAGGTAAGCGCGCGCACTAACATCCAAACTAGCGGGGACGTATTGGTTGTCGTGGGCGCTCGATCGCTGCGCGAGCTTGGCCCCCGTTTTACGGGAGCGGCAGAACAGTTCTACCAAAAACCAACGATCGCGCTTGGTTATCATCCCGATGCCGAGCCTTTTGCCACGGTCCAGCTTAGTGACCCGAGCGCTCGGTCATGTTGCGCGATTGCCTACGACCTGATCAAGGCGATGATGGCGACGATCTCTCCGCAAATCGCGACGGCACTTTTGACCGGAATCTTTACCATGAGCCAGAGTTTTCAGAGAGCCATGACCAGCCCCCGAGAGTTTGATCTGGCAGCGACACTGCTGGAGTTGGGAGCGGATCGGCACGCTGTTATCTCGCACCTTTATAAAACCAAGCCGCTGCCGACGCTTAAACTGTGGGGGCGCGTCTTAGCAAAACTCGAGGCCGATCCGCATGAGCAAGTTTGGCGGGCCGAGATAACGCAAACGGATTTTACCGACACTAAAACGACACCCGATACGCTGCTCGAGGTAATGCACGACGTACTCGCCCAAACGTCTCGCGCCCAACTGATTGCCGTCGCCTACCAGCGCGACACGACAACCAGTGGAGTGCTCATTGCGACCACGCGTAGCGCCGTACGTGATCGCTTTATCGATTATGCGCGTAGCATGGCCAGCATCAGCACAAAGACCAACCAAAGCATCACCGCGCTGTACCTGCCCCTGCCGTTAGCTCAAACCACTGCGCTTGTTAGTCAGATAGGTGAACAAATTGTTCAGCCAGGCTATACTGACCCTACTCATGCCCAAAGGACCCAACCAGTCGACCAAACCCGAATCTCTACGATCCGGCGCACACAAAAATCCCAGCCAGCAACTGCTAAAAAAGCAGTTTGAGGCCGGTAAACGTAGTCGACCGACGTTAGAGAGCGCCGGTAAGACCGATCAAAAAACTACCGCGAGCGGGCTGCAAATCGGCACGACCGATCGGCGCTTTGAGGAGAGTCAAGCCCAAATAGGATCGCAGGGTGTTGGTTTGCCGTACATCAATCTTTTTGGTTTTCCGGTAGAACTCAGCGCACTCAAACTTGTGCCGCGCGAGACCGCTCAAAAAGCCGAGACGGCTCCCTTTATTTTTTCAGAAAAACAAGTTCGTCTCGGGACCGCTAATCCGGATAATCCCGGCTTTAAAGCGCTCAGAGAGACCCTCAAAAAAAAGGGCTATAGCGTAAAAAGCTACTATATTTCAAAGTCCAGCCTGCGTCATATCCTGGGTTTTTATGAGAACCCGATTAAGGAGTCGGCGCCGTCCGCCGCCTCGGTGGTGCTGGAGGAGGA
>JAUYIX010000088.1 GCA_030688115.1 bacterium | reverse complement strand
CGCAAGCACACTGCCTACGAGTGCGTCCTGGTAGCGCTCGCCGGAGGCAATCGTGATCACCTTAGGGGCGCTGATAAAACGCTCATTTACAAAACGGTTTGTCGCATAACGATCATATCCGGACAGCCGCTCAACTGCTGCTGCCGGTAAAAGGTCCTTAATTTGTTCAGACACGGCATAGCTGAGCGCAGCTTCGCCGCCAACCAGATAGATCTGACCAGGTTGCCTACTCTGCAAAAAGCTCCCTACCGAGTGACTCAATCGGTCGGGCTCCGTAAGCAAGAGAGGTGCCCCGAGTTCTGCCGCAGGAGCGCCTGCCGACAGCCCATCGGCAAAAGAGCGACTACTGGCAACAAACACCGTGCTGGAGGATGGTAAAGACTCTGCAACCACCGTACTGGTCTCCGGAGCGGTAAGGCCCGCTAAGCGCTCGACGCTGTAGCCTAACGACCCCAAATAGTCAGACACTTGTGGGCTAACCACGTCCGGCCCACCGATCAGATAGACCGGGGCTCCCGGAGTTATCGCGCGCGTCAACTCATTAACGGTCTCCATGGGGACTTGATGTGCTTGCGTTAATAAAAGCGGCGCCCGGCGCAGTTGAGCGAGTACCGTCCCGGCCAGTGCATCTTGATAACGCTCTCCGCTGGCAATTATTACCGCACCGGCAGAACCCGCCGCCGGATACTGCCACTGACTTGCGGCCGCAGCGGTCTCGTAGCGGTTCCTCCCCGCAATCGGCACACGACTAACCTCTTTAACTGCAGCGCGCGCGGGGACATAGGTATGTGCGGGGTGCCAATTACTAAGCTCCCCGCCCGACCCAAAACCGCGGTAGACCCAAGGCGAGGATTGGTAATAGCCCTTACGCAGCCCAAAGTGGATGTGCGGCTTCCACTGACCGTTACGTGATGAGTCTCCCAAGCGACCCAACATCTGCCCGCGGTTAACCGTCTGACCGGGCACCACTCCAAACGATCGCGAGTCAAGATGTCCATATAGGCTCACCACGACCGAACCCGTCACGTTTTGGTTCTCGATCAGGATCAAGCCGCCCCAATCGTGATAACCCGGAAAGTTAGCGGTTAGTTTGACCGTTCCGTTAGCGGCGGCAAACACGGGGGTCCCGGCCGGTGCGGCAACATCCTCCCCCAAGTGAGTGGTCCCCGCATACGCGCTCCCAAATCTAAACTCCGGATCGATATCCCAGTCCGTCTCCAGTGGAAATTGCCAAATACCGGCCAGCGACGCGGCGGCTGAACCGGCCAATGAGACCCCGACAACTAAAAGCAAAATAATTTTAAAGCGCACCCCGTGATTTTATCCTACTCATCTGCGTTAGAACACCTTAAGCTCTCGTAACTCCACCTTAAAAAAGTTGACAAAGTGGTCCAAACGCGCTATTATAGGTGTGTTCCCAAATTAACAAACACCCATGAGCGTGCCCCTGACCAGCCCGATACACCAACCGACACGCCGTGGTTTTTTTGTTTTGGCTGCGTATCGTACAGCTGCGTATCGCACATTGGTCATTTTTGCGGCACTGGTCGCCGTGGGCCTAATGTACTCGTGGTCTAATAATACGGCTCAGGCTGCACTCGTCCCCGGGTTATCCGCCGAGCAGCTGGGACGTGACACCTTGATTACACCTACCCCTCTCTCGCAGGCCAAGACCGATCCGGCCGGATCAACCACCGAGCCGACTATCAGCATTGCCAACACCCCGACCACTCATGTCAAAGCCTCCAGCGTTGCAGACCGATCTGCCTTAGGTGTTCCGGTTGCGCTTAAATCAGACATGGAAGTCGCAAAACCGGTCAATCCGGCAGCTCGCCAAGCTTTGCCAAAAAAAGCGTCCTATAAATACATTCTCGTAGACCTCTCAGAGCAGCGCGTATACGCCAAAGAGGACGGAGTCACCGTGTTTACCGACTTAATCTCCTCCGGCCTAACCGGTCCAACACCGACCGGCCACTTCAAAATTTACTTGCGTTACTACAACTCCTGCATGTCAGGCCCGGGCTATAACCTGTGCAACATCCATTACACGCAATATTTTCATGGAGACTACAGCATCCACGAGGCCTATTGGCATAACAATTTTGGCCACCCGATGAGCCATGGTTGCGTCAACATGCGCTACTCGACCTCTAAGTTTTTTTGGGACTGGGCCGACATCGGAACCGACGTCTACGTACGCCAGTAGTCACGCATAAAAATAGGGGTCGACCCGGTCTGCTACTGTAAGCAAAGCCTAACTTAGGCTACAATAAAGCAATGCAAAAGCTCACACATATTTTCATCGTCTCGTCGCTGATCATTGGCAGCGCACTGGTTTTAATGCCCGGTTCTGCCTGGGCCGCTAACGACCCCGGCATTACAGCCTCCGCAGATACTACAGCGCCCGGAGCACCGGCCGAGATCGGGGCTTTTCCGACAACCAAAACCGCCAGCGACCAATTTACGATCTTTTGGGACAATCCCAGCGACCCATCCGGGATCGAGGCAGCCTGGTACAAGCTGGACTCGGCCCCCACCGGCAACGCTGACGGGACGCGCTTGGCAGATGTCACCGACCCAAGTACACCAACGATTGGTTTGATCGCATCACTGGCGACCGCCGGTAGAACCACGCGCACCCTCTACATCTGGCTCGAGGATGGCTCCGGCAATACTGACTACACGACCGCGGTTAGCCTAATTTTGCGCCCCGAGGGCGCGCCCGAAGACTTGTTGCGTGTGGCCGGCGCTGATCGATACGCTACCGCAGTTGCAACCAGTAACAAGATTTTTCCGGTGGACGGTTCTGCCGAGTCGGTACTATTAGCTAATGGATCATCAACCGCTGACGCACTGGCAGGCGTACCGCTCGGCTTTACCGCTAACGGGCCTATATTACTGATCAAGGGCAACCAAATACCCGCCGAGGTCTATGCAGAACTTCAACGTGTTTTACCTGCGGGAGGTCGGGTCTACTTACTGGGCGGGGCAGCTGTAATCAACCAGGCCCAGCAAGACTTTTTGACTGCTGCCGGCTACGACGTCAAACGGTTGGCGGGCGAAAACCGCATGGCGACCTCGGTCAAAGTAATGGAGGAGCTGGATTTTTTACGTGGCACCTCACCGGATCACATCTACCTGGTTAACGGCTATGCTCCGGCCGATGCGCTCTCGGTCGCTCCCCTGGCGGCCTACCTGCAAGACGGAATCGCACTAACCGAGCCGGGCGATCTCTCGCAAATCATCCGCGACTATGCCAATGTCAACCTCGCAACGATCACAAATGTCACGATCGTGGGGGGTTCTGCCGTAGTACCAACCGGTGTGGCCAACCTCTTTGAGAGCGCCGGATATACGGTTGACCGAGTCGGAGGAGCTAACCGCTACGACACCTCGCGACTGTTGGCTGACAAATATATTGATGATGTTCCGTTAGCACCTCCGGGTGTTGCCTTGGCAAGCGGGACCTCACTGGCGGATGCCCTGCCGGCCGGTATCCACGCCGCGGCTCAGCTCTACCCGATGCTGCTCGTACCAAAAGACATCACCGCTAATACCTGTGAGCGCACGGTAGACTTTTTGCAAGACTACTCGGGCCGGATCCAGGGCGGCTATATTTATGGAGGTGAGGCCGTTGTGACCTCGGCAAGTGAGGTAATGGCAGAACAAATGATCTCCGGCGCTCTTAACTTTGGTTGTCCGGTATAAACCGGCCCGGCGCGATGAGAGAAGGAGACCTGAGGTGCAACGCGTAGTCCGACTACCAAAAGACCGCGGTGCGCACCGCGCTCACTACGAGTGGTGGTACGCGCACGGCTACCTCGAGAACGAGGCCGGCAACCACTATGGCTTTATGTGCTCGTTTTTTAAGTTTGACACCAAAACCGTGGCACGGTTTTTTCCGCAACTTAAGGCCTACCCGACCAAGACGCTCTATCGGATCAATCTGGGGATTACCGATATAAGCGGACAGGTTCACCACTTTGATGAGTACACTTTTGTCCCGTGGCCCGGCCGGGTCGGGGCGGCCAAACGCTCGCTCAATGTCTACTACGGGCCCAACCATATCAAGCAGATCGGCCCCAAGCGTTTTGACCTGCAGATGCAACACCATCATCGACAGCTGCATCTGCACTTTTTTGACCGCAAAGGTCCGGTAATGCACGGGGTTAACGGTCGCCTTGGTTTTGGAAGGCTCGGGTCAACCATGTACTACTCGCACCCGCGTCTGACCGTACACGGCTCCTTTGATACCGAGACTCGGGACGAACCTGAATTTGTCCGCGGAAGTGCCTGGCTGGATCACCAGTGGGGCGACTTTACCGAGGGCCAGCCGTTTTTGTACTGGAACTGGGCCGGCATCCAACTCGATGATGGCTCTGAGATTATGGTCTACGAGCCGTTTACTGCGGATGGTAAAGCGGCCGCCGCTAAGGCCACCTGGTTTGGCCCCGGAGGCGAGGTAAAATCGCTCAAGGCCGTATGGACTCCCTTGGGTAGTTGGACCAGCCCAAAAACTAAAGTGCGCTACCCGGCAGAACATCAAATAGACCTGCCCGACCTCAAACTCAAACTGGTCATGCGCGCGGACATGCATGACCAAGAGATGTTCTCCTCCTTTTTTAAGTACTGGGAGGGCTCCTGTAGCGTTATCGGAAAAATAGGCTCCAAACATATAACCGGCAAGTCCTACGTGGAGCTTACCGGTTATAGTGAGTTGTCCCCCAAGGGACAAAAACTCAGATTGGGTGTTA
Source organism: bacterium (assembly GCA_030688115.1). GTDB lineage: Bacteria > Patescibacteriota > JAUYIX01 > JAUYIX01 > JAUYIX01 > JAUYIX01. The sequence continues at coordinate 4,786 of JAUYIX010000088.1, read as the reverse complement.
GACCAGGACCTCGACGGTAGCCGTGCGGCGACCCAGGTTTAGAGCCTCCTGCCTCGTGCGGAACCAGATATCGAAGTGACCCGAAGGGGTTGCGCTGCGATCGTGAACCGTAAAGATTCGATCTCCAAACAGCGACGGAATACGGAAGCGCGTACCAAAGGGCAGGTTATAGGGGCCTGCAGCTACACCCTCGGTGCACCAAGTACCGTCCGCCGTATACCAGGGCGAGCTGTCGGTTTGAGCAGCCTCACTGTTATAGCCGGTGATTTGACCGGTTAGCGTGTAGGCCACCGTGTACTTAGGAGGTTGTTTTGGCAGCTCGGTGCGCTGAACCGACTCCTGCGCCACCTTAATGCTGGCCATAGTCTTGTCCATCGGAAAAACCTGAGCTTGAGCCGGAGTCAGTGACCGGACCAATGAGGCCGAGAGTTCTGCCTTGCCGTCGATGGCAAAGATACCCGTCCAGGCGGCAGCGATCGCAACAATCAAAGCAATGGCGCGATTACCGGCGAATTTAGATATTTGGTTTTGGATCGTTGTTATGTTCATCGGTTTTGTTAGCGCCCCGGTTTTTTTGAGAGGCAAATTAAAAAAGCCCTCTATCAGATAGTGGGGCCATCTTGTCGACGTATTCGCGACAAGAGCGAGACCTTAGCAGATTAGAGCCTTGGTGTCAATGCGCGGTGCAATGAGCCTATACTTGTCCCTCTATTGAGCCATTTTTTGACTCACCAATCCATGTCTTTTTGGCGATGGTACTTAGGATATTCAAGGTCCCCAAAGGCTGAACCCGGGCGGCTTTTTTTTAGGCGACAAACTCTCGCTCAAAAGTGGAGAGCCTGATCCCCTCTTTTTGAATGGTTTTTTGGACCTCAGGGTGGATTAGGAGCTCGTGATCTACGTTGCGCATAGCAATCTCCTTTTTGATAGGTAGGTTTTTGTGAGCCGGGTGGGTGACCAGGGCGGTTCTACCGGCGGGGAGAGATTTGAGCAGCCTGACCAGGGACTCTACGCCGCCAAGCCGTACGTCAGACATAAAGATAACTCGATCGGTGGTAGGCACGGTTTTTGGGAGAATGGTCTTGGGTAGAGGTTTAAAAAAAGTGTTGGCACGGTTGCGGACGTGTGGCTCGCGGTACCAGACCGGACGCCGCATCGGGATTCTCGTCTTTTGGGCCAGCGACAGGTACGCCGGCAGCAGTTTAGGGTGGCCGGATAGGACCTCGTGTGAGTCCATGTGTGTGGGCGGTTTACCCACCAGCTTGGTAAATAGCGAGACCTGAGCCGCAAGCTCTATCGTAACCTCCTGAGGGCTAATCGGCGCTACAAACCGCTCCCAATCGGGCTTAGTGCAGTACGCCACGTTGTAAAACTGCCCGTTATTGACCAAGCTCGGGATCTTGTCCAGAGCCGCACTGGGAGACCCAATCGTAATATTAAGATGTAGCCCAAGAGGCAGGTTGTGCCGGCGAGCCATGAGGATCGCGCGGGTTGTCCCCGGTTGCCCAAGCAGTAAGGTAGCTTGGGTCAAGATGCCGCGCCTTGCAGCATCCAGGATGCCGTGGTTCATTTGGCGGTTGAGGCCAAAATCGTCGCCGTTTACCATCAAGATTTTTTGTCTCATCGAGGTGCTTAATAGTATTAAAAAAGCACGCCAGGGTAAACAGTTTTTTTAAAACCGTCAACCCTTCTGGGGGAGCCTATTAAATCTTAACAAAAGTGACTGGTGCTGTGTGTCCGTTTTTGGGGTATGGATCACTGGAGCGGGAGACGGGATTCGAACCCGCGACCTCTTCCTTGGCAAGGAAGCGTTCTACCACTGAACTACTCCCGCGAGCTGTGCAGTCTGGCCAGTCTAAACCGCTTGGCTCCGATAGTCTAGAGCACTTACATCGAATCAGATCTACAAGGCCCCTGACACTAAGAAACTAAGTAGTCTGCTTTAGGCCTGCTTTTTTAAGTTCACTGTCGTAGGCCGGAATGCGGCTCAAAATACCTAGAGCAAGACGCCCGCCAGGAGAATCGCCGGCATCAAATTTACCGATATTAAACAGCCTGGCAAAATCAACACGCCTATCTCCCGCCTTTTTGAGAGCGACATATAGTTTTGAGCGACCCTCGTGATAAATTATATCTTTGGTTAGACAGACTCCCTTGGTTTTAGAGTCGGTGCCCCTAAAAGTACGAACACAGAAGTTCCAGGCCGTGTTTTCTGTGCCCGTACCTGCTTGCGCGATATTTTTTTTGCCCTTGGCCAGCCCATAGTTTTGGAGTGTAAAAAACTTTTGTAATATAGCGTGCACCTCCCTAAAGTCACGCCTTGTACCATCCAGCCCTCGAGCAAGTGCTATTGCCGTATGATCAACTGGTAACCAAAATAAGTTAGCTTTTTTGTTGGAGACTGCTTCCCGAAAAGTAGCGACAGCCTCTTCTCCCTGCTCAAATCCCTTTAAACCTGATCCAAGTAAAAATAATTCGCTCTTCTGTCCAGTGTGTCGTCGATATGCATGCGTTAGAACTTCGTGCAGCATTAACTCTCGAAATCTCTTATACGGCAAATTCTTGCGCGGAAGTTCTATCATTCTCTCTTCTTGATTTGTAAAGTAGTAGCCTCGGTTAACCTTCTCGAACTCCGCAGTAAAAGATGCACCAGCGCCAATATCCAGCAGCGTCTGAACCGTAGTTCGCTGCTCTTCTGGCGATAGCAAGAATACGTCCCTCTCCTCAGGAGGCAAGTCAATTAGTTTAGGATTTGTACGTTCGACCATTTTGAGAGCAAGCTCAAATTGTTTTTCCATATCCTCCCTCAGTACTGCAAATTGCTCTTTATTTGGCAGACTAAAAACTTCAGACGTTCTGGTAGTTTTTCTTTCTGGAAGCAATTCGAGAAACTCATCCGCAAACGTGTGCATTTCTGGATCATCATATCTAGACTTAAGTGCCCGCACTCGTCCATGCATACGGTCCATTGTCCAATTAAATATTTCCTGGGATGGCTCACCGTATGCAAGTGCAGACATGCGCTCAAATTTTTTCATATCCCCTGCTCGCGCTGCCATTACGAGCTCTACATCAGCGATTTTTTCGTTTATTTTTAAAAGGTATGCGACGTCCGTAACCGTTTGTAAATCGGGTTCTGGTTGCGCCTCCCAGCCCCTTGCCATTATCTTCCGAGCGGCAGGATTAGCCTTACGAATTTGATCTCGTGCTTCGCGCAATCTATCGCCCCATGCCTCAACCTTATTCATCTGCGCGTCATCGACTAGTTTTGGGTAGTCGAGCTGCGGGTTGTAGGTCTTAGTTTCATCCTCGATAAACTTCTTTTGTTCCTCTTCGCGAGGAGCCAATTTGTCAGGCTGCTTCTCATCTTTACCTTCGCCAGAAAAATAATCATACGAAAACCAGTTAAAAGCGTCTTTAAGTTGTTCGTAGCGCTCTTTATCTAAAGAGGATGGAGTTGCCTCAGGTTGAACCGTCTCTGGCGCAACTCCCATCTCCTCTGGACTTGGGCCCAATGTCTCAGACATGTGAAAATAATAGCACGTCTTGATAGGGAGACGTCGATAAAAAACGCACTTTTGCAGCTATCACTGTCTAGTTGTTTATTTAAGCCGGTAGATCTCAACGGCGCTACCAACACCTTTAAGGCTGACAGCGTCCTTTTGGGCCTTGAGTTGTGCGCCGGCGATCACATCCCGCACGCGCGGTGAGGCATAAATATCCGGAGAGACCGCAATCTCGCCCGCCGCAGCGGCGCTCTGGACACGGGCGGCCACGTTGACCGTTTGGCCAAAGTAGTCCAGGCGGTCGTTGAGTTCTACCGCGATACAAGGACCCGTATGCAGCCCGATTTTGAGCACCAGGTCCTCGCCCATGCCAACACTTTTGACCTCGCGGTTCATGCGGGTGGCAGCCTCCAGAGCATCGGACGGATCGGCAAAACTTGCCATGATGGCGTCCCCGATCGTCTTGACCACCGCCCCACCGGACTTAGCCACGATCGTACGCAGCAGAGCAAAATGCTCGCGTACAATCCCATAGGCCTTAAAATCGCCAATCCGGCGGTACATCTCGGTCGACCCCTTAAGATCGGTAAACAGGAGCGTCAGGTTTTTGAACTCCAGCCCATTGCCCGATGGGATACTCTCCGACCTAAACAAGTCCCTAAAAGTCTGGGTCGTGACCAGACGCTTGCCTCCAAGGTAGGGCAAAAAGGTCGGCGCGGGTTTGCGGCCGGGAGTCCCAAAGCTATCTGCCATGAGTTTTTGCGGCTCGCGGATCAAGCCGTAGACTCGCTCTCGCCCAACTCGGTTGCGTACGCTAAGGGTTTGCTCGCCCGGTGCTAAGTTGATCGTCTCCGGGATAAAGGATCCGTCGATAAGTTCTACCAAGACCGTCTGCGCCGTGTTTTTGGGAGAGACCACAATCTCGAGGTCGGCGTGCTCCAAGGGAGAACCAAACGCGTAACTCCCGGCCTCAAGCTGCATCTTGATCTCGGATATGCCGGGCTTAAGGATGCCGGTCATGACGGCCCCACTCTCGATAATCTGTTTTTTGCGCTCGAGGTCGCTCACGCTGGTCGAGAAAAACACCGTCAAAACATCTCGGATGCTGGTCAACTTATCCGGGTCATGAAACCTGATCTTGCGCACGGATGGCGCCACCGTAAAGGCGACCTCGACATTGTCGTCGATGCTGGCCTGCACGGGCGCGCGACAGAGCCCGCAGTCAAGCTTTTTTTGGAGGGCCTGTAGACCACCTGCCGTGGTAATAAAACCGCCACACA
>JAUYIX010000079.1 GCA_030688115.1 bacterium | reverse complement strand
ATGAAGACCTGCCAGAAGGTCAGCATCTTGCCAGCGAGTTTGATTAGCGGGTGCACGTTCATTTTTTTAGCCATTTTTAGGGGCTCCTTGGTATAAACCAATCTCTCGGTCAGGGCGACATGCTCCGACTCACAGACTGGTGGTTAAAGGACGGCTTCCCGATTAGGGAAACTTCACTCTAGCATACTATCCTGATCTTGTAAAGAGCGTACCCTTTGAGAGCGTACCCTTTCGAGGGACCTATTTCAGCAGATTAAGAGAATAGCCACCTTAAAGCCGTACGCTCCCCTTAAGCTGCGTATCTCTCCGCGATTGCGTAACTATCCCAGCAGAGGCGCTCGCAGCACTGGTGTATACTGGTAGCATGGAAAAAAATACATCGGTCGTAATCGCGTGGGTCGTCACCGGAGTCGTCGTGCTGGTCTTTGGGGCGCTCACCGCAGTTGTTTTAGTTTTTGGTAGAACCGGCCCTACCATCAGCCCGGACGGCACATCGATCATCGAGGGCATCACCGCGACCGGAGACGGGACGGTCAAAGCCGTACCGGACCAAGGCGAAGTCACACTGGGTGTAGAGACTCGCAATGCAGACGCCACGATTGCCTCGCAACAAACCAACAGTAAAGCGGCAGCCATCGTCGAGGCTATCAAGGCTCTAGGCATCGCGCCAGCGGACATCCAAACCGTCAACTTGAGCGTGTATCCTGAGTATGACTACGACATCTCACCGGGAGAACAATCCATTACAGGCTACGTTGCCAGCAACACGGTCGCCATCAAAACCATAGAGACTTCCCAACTCTCGGCTATCGTTGACGCGGGCCTTAAAGCCGGCGCCAACCAACTCCAGGGAGCCTACTTTAGCTTTACCGAGGAGACTCAAAAAATGCTCGAGGAGCAGGCTCGCTCCAAAGCCACCTCGGATGCCCGGCAAAAAGCCGAGGCTATTGCCGCAGGCAGCGGTGTGCAGCTGGGCAAGCTCATCGCCAGCACCGAATCCAACTACGGGTTCCCGATCCCGATCGCGGCCTATGCCGAGGATGTGACCCCCGTCGAGACGGGTTCGTCCGAAGTCACCATCTCAATTACGGTCACCTACGAGATCAAATAGCTCAGGAGTCGAGCCGTGCTCGGGCGAGCTCCTCGATCCTACCACCCTGATCCAGATCAATTGCCTTTTGCAGCAAGATCGGATCATTGTCCAGCGTCCCGATTAAATAAGCGCCAATGGCTGACAATGGGTCGCGCGCAACCAAGTCATTTGCTGTCTCGCGCGCTTGGTCCTCCGCTCCATTTGTGAGTTGTGCAAAGGCCAGCAAACCTTGCGCCGTAGTCCCCCGCTCGTCATAAATAACATACTGCTGGGCGATTTTTAGCGCTTGTTTAGGTTTGTCCTGCTCGACATACAACCAAAACAGTTGATCGTAGAGGTCATCTGACCGGATGTCCCCATCGATCGCCGATTGCAGTAGCTCTACGGCCGCCTTAGATGGAGATCCGGTCAAGCCGCCGGACCCATCCTCGGTGCGCTGCCGCAACACGTCCGCCAGCACCAAATAAACCTGCGGCTCTTGATAGCGCTGCTCGATTGCACGCTCATATGCGTCCTGCGCTCGCGATAAATCACCGCGCGCTTGATAGACTTGTCCCTGGACAAACCGACTAAACCCAAAAGTCGGATCAATCTTAAGTGCCGTCTCGATGGCTGCTTGCGCCTCGTCTAACTGACCCAGCAAAACGTGCGCTTGGGCTCGATTTACCCACCCATCGCGATACTCCGGGTCCTCATCCGTCGCCGCGGTCAACTCGAGCAATGCGCCATCCAGCTCGTTGTTCGCAAGCAAGACTGACCCAACCAAGGTGTAGTCGTAGGCCAAGTTGCCACCCGTATCGGTGAGCCGGTCAAGCACCTCTTGGAGCTCAGCAGCGGTTGCACTGTAGCCTTTGTTTTTGGTAGAACCACGCAACTCTCGCAAAAGCTCAGCACTGCGACTCGGATCTTGATGAACCAAAAGGATTGCCGCAAGTAATTGTGCCTCTTGATTGTCGGCAGCCAACTCGAGAGCTTTTTGGGTTTGGAGACGCGCCGGTTCTGCCTCAAGATGTGCGAGCGCAACCCGCGCCTTGCCAACATAGGCCGGCGCATACTCCGTGTCCGCCTCCAGGGCACGGTCAAAAGCGTCCCCGGCCAGACCAATCGAGCGCGAGCTCAAATACGATCGGCCCAGTGCCGCACTATACAGAGCGACGTCCGGCTGAAGTCGCTCGGCATCTAAAAGATGTGACTGAGCCTGCGCATGATCAGATTTACCGGTAAACAATGCCGCCGCCCTAAAGGCCGCCTCGGCAGCTCCCTCCGGCGCAACACTCCCAAGCGCGATCGCCTGTGTATATGACTCGAGAGCAGCGGTCAACTCAAAACGGGTCTCGGCTTGCCGGCCCTGCTCGAGCAATTGCGTGACCTTAACCTGCCCGTACTCGGCAAAACGCAGGTATCCGTATATGGCAGCGCCGGCGATTAACACCACCAGACCAATCCAAACCAGCCGCCAGGTCCGTTTGCGGCGGTGCAGTTTTTTGCCAAGCGATCGTTGAATCATCGGATCTTCGATCCGAGCCGAGAGTGTAACCATTGCCGATTAGTTTACCTGATTTGGCCCAATTCTTGAACGAGTCGCTCGAGTTCTTGGATTTTTTTACTCAACTCCCGCTCTCGCTCGCGCTCCTTGGCCACTATCGCTGCCGGAGCTTTGTCGATAAAGGTCTTACTGGCCAACCTTTTTGTCAGTGCGGCGTACACACCGGTAAGTTTAGCCAGCTCCTTAGCGAGCCGCTCTTTTTCTGATTTAACATCCACCAGACCTTGCAGATCAGCATGAACCACACCGCTACCGGCCGTACGCTTGAGACCCTGGCCGGTTTTACCAAAGGTTATGGTTGTGTTGGTCAGCTGTTCTACCAAAGGAGCTTGCAACTGCAGCGACTTGCTAGGCGAGACGGATATCGCAAGCTTGGTCGCAAATGTTATGTGGTAATCCGCTCGGATCGCGCGCAGAGTTTTTACCAAGGTTTGCAACTCCTCAAAGTCTTTACGCGACTTTGCGTTATGCAATTGCTTGTTGGTCGCCGGCCAGGCTGACACGATCAAGTCGGGGCGACGCGCCGCCTCCGGATCAGATTTTTTGAGCTCTTGCCAAATAACCTCGGTCACAAAGGGGGCGACCGGGTGTAAAAGTGCTAAGACATGCTCAAGCACCCCAAGCAGAACATCGTTTTTGGCCGGGCCCGGCTTGCGTTTTGCGATCTCAAGATACCAATCGGCAAAATCGTTCCAGACAAAGTCTTGCAAGCCCACGATCGCGTCAGAAAAACGATACTCCTCGAGCGCGCGGGTAGTTGCCTCGGTCAACAGACCCAGACGATCCAAAATCCATTGATCCTCCAGCTCCAGATCATCCAGTTTGATTTGAGATAAGCGCTCACAGGTTCGCTCACATTTTGTAGTCTTGATTACAAAACGAGATACGTTCCAAAGTTTATTAACAAAATTACGTTGATGGGCGATTTTATCCTCGCCCAGCCGCGTATCAAGTCCGGCTGAGACACCCGTGTTGAGCGACAAGCGCAGTGCATCCGTGCCATATTTATCAGCCATCTCGAGCGGCTCGATCCCGTTGCCCTTGGACTTGGACATTTTTTTGCCGTCCTTGTCGAGCACCAGTCCATGCAAATAGACCGTCTTAAAGGGGACCTCATCCATAAAGTACAGGCTGAACATAATCATGCGCGCCACCCAAAAAAAGATAATGTCGCGCCCCGTCTCCATCAGTGTGGTCGGGTGCCAGCGCTCAAGATCAGGCGTTTTGTCGGGCCAGCCCAGCGTGGCAAAGGTCCACAACCCCGACGAGAACCACGTATCCAATGTGTCCGGATCCTGAGTGACCGCGCTCTGGCATTTTGGACAGGTATCCGCCACCTCGACCGAGACAAACTCATGCCGACAGGCCGCGCAGGTAAAGACGGGGATGCTATGGCCCCACCAAATCTGGCGCGAAATGTTCCAGTCGTGAATATTCTCCATCCAGTGGAAGTAGATTTTTTCAAAGTTGGCGGGGATAATCTTTATCTCCCCAGACCTGACCGCTGCAAGTGCTTTTTTGGCCAGCGGTGCCACCTTTATAAACCATTGTTCCAGGATTTGCGGCTCGATCATTGCTCCCCCACGACTATTGATCGCGACGTTGTGCGAGTACCCCTCGTCGACACTGACCAGCAACCCTTTAGCTTTTAGCTTTTGCACAATGGCAGGTCGTGCCTGATCGATGAGCATGCCCCCAAACTCCCCGGCGATCTTGAGCAGCTTGCCCTCTTTGTCGATAATCTGCTCTTTGTCCAATGCGTGACGC
>JAUYIX010000081.1 GCA_030688115.1 bacterium | reverse complement strand
TAGATTCTTTAGGGTCTTTTGTATCCTCTTTGGGCGCGCTATCAGCCGGCTTTTCAACCTTATCCGGCTTAGCGTCCTCGTCCGGTTTTTCGTCCACGACAGGTTTGTCGTCCTTGTTTTGCGCCTCGGGCGATACCACGTCTATCTTCCAGCCGGTAAGCTTTGCCGCCAACCGAACATTCTGCCCGCCCTTACCGATCGCCAATGAGAGTTGGTCCTCATCGACAACAACGGTCGCACGTTTTTCTGCCTCGTTGAGTTCTACCTTTAAAACTTTGGCGGGAGACATGGCCTGACGCAGATAAGCGTCCGGATCCTCGTCATACTGGATGATGTCAATTTTTTCGCCACCCAGCTCAGCAATTACCGTCTGAACACGCGTACCGCGCTGCCCAACCGCAGAGCCAACCGGATCAACGCCCTCTTGGTCACTCATGACCGCAATCTTAGTGCGACTGCCTCCCTCGCGGGCGATGCCTTTGATCTGGACAACTCCCGAGTAAATCTCAGGAACCTCGAGTTCAAAAAGCTTTGAGACAAATTGCGGATGCGAGCGCGACAAAATAATCTCCGGGCCTCTGCTGGTGTCACGCACCTCAGCGACATAGACCTTAAGCCGCATACCGACCGTATAGGTCTCACCCGGGATCTGCTCATGCGGATACAACACGCCGTTTGCCTGAGCCAAATCGACGTAGACGTTGCGACCCTCAATCCGCTGAACACTTCCATTAATGATCTCGCCCTCTTTGCCTTTAAACTCACGAGACACGATCTCACGCTCGGCCTCACGCAAGCGCTGGATGATTACCTGTTTTGCGGTTTGAGCGGCGATGCGGCCGTACGACTCCGGCGGTGACAACTTGGTCTCGATAACATCACCAACCTTGGCGCCCTTTTTAAGCTTTTTGCCCTCCTCGAGCGTAATGTGCTCGCGGGGATTGATCTCTTTTTCTTTTTGCTCATCAGGATCCTCGGGGATCTCCTCCACCACGGTTTTTACGTCGTAAACGGTAGAACCGGCCGTTTTAACATCAAAAATAACTTTAATGTTTTGAGTCGGCTCGCCAAAATCCTTACGATAGGCTGCGGCCAAGGCCGCCTCGATCGTCTCGATGATTTTCTCGACCGGAATATTTTTTTCTGCTGCGATTTGCTCAATCGCCAGTTCAAACTCTTGTTTTTGGGCCATATGGGTTGTTTAGTTGAGCCTCCTTGGGCTCGTTAGGTAGTACAAAAATCGGCTAGTGTGTCTAGCCGTGTAGCGCAACCCTATACAGAATTAGTCAGGATGTCAAACTTTTAGGCCGCCGGCGGCTGTCCGCCGGCCCTAGCCGTCGAGTTCTACCTGCCTAAGCTTAGCGATACGGTTAGCCAAATCAATCTCTACCGCGACAATCAAGATGGCGTAGTTGCAATCAGGCGCGTAGCGAGGTGCCAGAGCGGTGCTGGCCCGATAAAGATGGAGCCGCTTGGTGTTGGTGATCGCCTCCTCCGGGTAGCCAAAAGCGCGTGACCTCCGCGTTTTAACCTCGACAAACAGCACGGTGCACTCGGCAGGATCGCGCGTTTTAGCGATAATGTCGATCTCGCCGTATCGGGTGCGTACGTTACGCCCTAAAATCTTGAGGCCCCGCTGCTCCAAAGCATGGGCCACGAGGCGCTCCCCAACGGCGCCAAGCTCTTTGTCGGTTAGTCTGCTGGTCATTCAACCAAGAATGCCAGACAAACCTTAAGACCTCTTTAAGGGGCTATCTTTTTAACGCTTGATCGCCAGCGCTCGACGTAAACTACCCGTCAGGCCCCTTGTTAAGCCGCCTCGACCACTCTTTGGTTGTTTTGTCGGCTCTTGGGTAGGACCCTTTTGCTCTAATAACCGCCCTGAGACAAGTTTTGTAACTTGAGCGGCCGATACGCGCTCGGTTTTGCCCTTGCGCGGCGCCTCTATAACCGCCGGGGCCGCCGGCAAATCAACCGCCGGGATCGGCCGGGCAAATGATGCCGTTTTGTGAGTGGCGCTAACGGCTACTCCGCAAAAAGCGCAGCGCTTCCAGGCTTGATCCAGTGCCGCTCCACACTGACAAAGTGGCTTAAAATCGGCATTACACTGGGGGCAGTGGGCAAAGTCCGGTTCTACCGCAGCAAAGCAAGTTGGGCACTCAAACTTTTTAGCTGCCTCCGCGAGTAGCAAAACCTCTTGTCGCTCGGCTTTACGCTCTGCAAAAGTGGCGCGCGGGCGCAAAACAAGATAGGGCACAAATCCGGCAAACCCAAACAATAAAACAAGCGCGGGTGCCACAATGCGCATCGCACCGTTGGTCGTTCTGACCCTAATGTCGCGCGCCGTCCAAATCGCCAATACGACCGATAAGATAACAACATACAGCGCAAACAGGCTTGCGATAGTGGCAAAAAACCAGGGATTGTTGACGGTGTTAATCAGTTGCTCCATTTGCGTGTTATGCGCCCAACGGGCTCTCACTAATAGTGTTACGGACGTTTATATTCGAGTACGTAGTGGAAATCATCAAGTTTGTGCTCTTGTTCTAGCTGCAATCCTACTTTTTTTCCCAGACTTAGCAACTCTTGTCGGGTCACAAAGCTCTCTTTAGCCGGACCCACGCTCGGATTTGACAGTTGCGGCTCGCACCATTCTGCGACCAAAATCGTCCCGCCCGGTTTGGTGACCCGCCTGGCCTCACTCATAATAGCCTCATGGTTACGCTGCTGGCAAAGCACCTTAAAGAGCAATGAGACGTTTGCGGTTTGGTCGGGGATTCCGGTAGAACCGGTTTGCTCCAGATCCGCCCAAATCGTCTTAATGTTGGGTAAATTATAGAGTTTGGCCTGGCTGCGGATCGAGGCCAGATTGTTCTTAACAATATCGACCGCATACACAAGCCCTTGCGAACCAACTTGTATGGCAGCCGGAATGGCCAGATAGCCCGCGCCACTCCCCAGGTCAGCGACCGTGTCGCCCGGCTTGAGCTTAGCTTTTTGCAACGCCACCTCGGGCTTAAGAAATATTAGCCGCGGTGGAGAGGATGACATGCGTCCATCATACACTATCAAAGTAGCCTTGGGCGATGCGTGTACGAGGTGG
>JAUYIX010000073.1 GCA_030688115.1 bacterium | reverse complement strand
GTACCCGCTCAAACCGCTAAAGCAGGCGACCAAGCCGTCAAAGACGGATCGTGCTATCTTGGTCGCATGTCTCAGTTTTATAACCCGCGCAAAACGCGCAATCTTTATGATCCGGCCGACACAAAACCCTACAAGATAAGTCGATCAAAAATCGACCTGTTTGTGGAGTGTCCGCGCTGCTATTACCTCAACGCCCGTAATGGGATTGGTCGCCCACCCGGTTACCCATTTAATCTCAACTCTGCCGTCGACGCCCTGCTTAAAAAAGAGTTTGACGTGCATCGCGCAGCCCAAACAAAACACCCGCTGATGGAGTCCTATGGAATCGACGCTCTGCCATTTGCACACCAAAAGATTGACGAGTGGCGCGAGAACTTTGTCGGTGTTCAGCATCATCACAAGCCGACCAATCTACTGGTGACCGGAGCGGTTGATGACGTCTGGAAAAACCCACTGGACGAGCTAATCGTGGTGGACTATAAGGCCACCAGTAAAACTCCGCCGATTACACTCGATGCACCCTGGCAGGACGGTTACAAGCGCCAGATGGAGGTCTACCAGTGGCTGCTGCGCAAGTCCGGGTTTAAGGTCTCCGATACCGGCTACTTTGTTTATTGCAACGGTCGTCGCGACGCTGAGGCCTTTGACAAAAAACTCGAGTTTGACGTGGATGTTCTACCTTATAAAGGTAACGCTGATTGGATAGAGCCGGTGCTCAAGCGCGTTAAAAAAACTTTGGATAGTGACACGGCGCCAACGCAGGGAGAACAGTGTGACTACTGCGCTTACACCGATGAGCGGCGTAAAGAGAGCAGCTAGTCCGATTTATTTGTAACCAAAGATATCAAAGTATTACCCATGTACCCACTCTGCACAACGTCTTGACAGGGCGGCTGCTATAGTATAGAAACATCTGTTCTGGTAGGTACTTTTACAACGGGTACATGCACATACAAATGTACGTGTACATGTGCCCAAATTTTGTCGACGGTATTGTCGACGGTTTTGCGGTTTTGTCGACCGTTTTATCAAGAAAGGAGCCGAGATGATAAGGATCGAGCTCAAAGGCACGATCGGGTACGCTGTCTCCCCGGCGATTGAGGAGCCACTGGTTAGTCAAATTTTGTTTAACATGCCGGCGCGATCGCGCATCGGCATCGTAGACTTGGCGCTCACCCGTCCCATCGGTCTGATGATCAGGGAGGCCCTGGCTATGGGACATCAGCTTGTGCTGGTAAAGACCGAGCACATGCCATTTACGCGGGCCGAGCAGCGGTTGGCTGCTACGCTGCGCAAACATCTGGGCCGCGCTGCCCAGATCGTCAGCCGGAGGCTGGCGCCCTCGAGTACGCAAATGGTCGGGCTCGGGGAGTTTATTCGGGAGGAGTGCAATGTGGTGTGGTTCCACGCCAACTGCATGGACGGGTTTTTGGCCTTTACCAGGGGGGCCGGGCTGTCGTACTCGGGCGCGGTCCTGGACGCTAACCTCCTTGACTCGGGCCACCGCGGCATGCACCTCAGTCCGCCAACCCGGCTGCTGGTGGACGCCGTCTCATCGTTGGTGTTGCCCTACAACGTATGGCCGCACCAGCACGAGCAGGCCTGGTACGACATCGCTGACGCCATGATCAAGGTCATGAGTGTCGGTGGTGATGTGTCCAGCGTTGACACGTTTAGGCGTGACGTGTCGCGGGCGCTGACGCTCTCCAAACGGATTGCGTTACAAGCGGCCGACCGTGCCAAGCGCTGGCCCGGTCACATCGGACTCTCGGATCTGCGCTCCTACCTGGAGGCGGGGCACGTGGTCCATCGCGGCGCCTGGCGCGAGCGTGTCAGGGATCTGATGGGCGATGTGTTGTTCTCAAAGGTCGTCCCCAACCCGAGTGGCGACCTGGTCCACGTCGATCGGCCACACGCGTGGCCGGAGGTGGACCTGATGAGGTACCTACCCCCCGGGGTCCCCGGGCATGCACCTTACCGGGTGCGTGTCCCTCTGCCGCGACTAGGAGAGTTCCAGGATCGTGTGATCCAAAAGGGGATCACCGGCCTGGGTCCCGGGTAAGTATCTAACTTTCTTTGTTGGGGTTCCGCTTGGCGCAAGCGGAACCCCTTTTCTTTTACCCAAGCTCGGAGTACTTTTATATACATGAAACAAAAGACACCACAGGTCCAAGCCCAGCCGGTTCGCGTTGGCACCAACGGTTTTGCCATCGCAAGTTTTGTGACCAGCCTATTTGGAATAGTCATCCTCGGTCTCGTTTTTGGATTTATCGCGCTCGATCAGCTCAAGCACTCTAACCAAGAGGGGCGTGGTTTTGCCATCGCGGGCATTGCCATCTCATTTACCTACCTGGGATTTGCGATCTTGGGCATGCTGCTTATGATGATCTTTTTTGGGGTGTTTGTGACGCCCCTGTTGGCTCTTTGATCCGCAGCCTATAAAACGGACAAGGAGGAACCGGTCTCAGCCTCAGTAGGCCGGGGTTTAGGCATATACAGAGACCCGATAAAAAAAGAGCGGCCTGGAGAGCCGCTTTTTTGATTAACGTAAGCTGCATAATAGCACAGCCAGCGTGAACATTATGTGAAGGATTTCCACATGTTGTGCAGAGATTTTGGTGGTTCTACCAGATAGGTCATACGGACTAGTGTAGTATCGGTTTATGAGTACGATCGACCCCGTCCAAGACATAAAGGAGCGTCTCTCCGTTGAGGCACTCGTGGGTGAGTATTTGCTGCTCAAGCAGGCCGGGGTCAATCTCAAGGGGCTGTGTCCTTTTCATCAGGAGAAAACCCCCTCGTTTATGGTCAGTCCCGAGCGGCGTAGCTGGCATTGTTTTGGCTGCAATAAAGGCGGCGATATTTTTAGTTTTGTTATGGAGATAGAGGGCGTCGAGTTTAGAGAGGCCTTGCAGTTGCTGGCTCGCAAGGCCGGGGTAGAACTCCCGACCCGCAGCTACGACAAAGAAAAATCCGGTCGGGCCCAGCGCTTGATCGAGATCAACACGGCCGCGATGGCATTTTACGAGCAGGCCTTGCTGGTTGACTCGGGTGAGGCGGCCGCCGCTCGCGATGAGTTAGCTCGTCGTAAAGTTGATCAGCTCACGCGAGAGGTTTTTCATATCGGGTTTGCGCCCAGCGCTACGCAGGCATCCGGCTCGAGTTGGACGGCCTTGGTTGAATATCTGGGCAAGAAAAAGTTCAGCGAGTCGGAGATGGTGGCGGCCGGGGTTGCGGTCGCGCGCCGAGCTCCCAAACAGGGTGTCTATGATCGCTTTAGAAATCGGCTGACTTTTCCGTTGATCGATGTGGTTGGTCGCACGGTTGGGTTCTCGGCGCGAGCGATGGATCCGGACGAGCAAATGGGCAAGTACATTAACTCGCCCGAGAGTGAGGTCTATCACAAGGGCAAGTTTTTGTTCTCCCTTAATCAGGCCAAGGGTGAGATCCGGCGGCGTGATTTTGTCGTGTTGGTCGAGGGGCAGATGGACGCGGTCTCATCGCATCGGGTTGGTGTCACTAATGTGGTTGCCACGAGTGGCACGGCCCTGACGCCTGAGCAACTCAAGCTGCTCAAACGCTATACCGCTAACTTGATTCTGGCGTTTGACGTGGATCTCGCCGGATCAAGTGCGACTAAACGTGGCATCGACCTGGCCGTCTCGCTCGGGTTCAATGTAAAAGTCGCACGCATGCCCGAGAAGGTTGACCCGGATGACCTCTGCCGTGAGCGGCCTAAAGAGTGGGCCTCTGCGCTCACCAAGAGCGAGCGTATCGTTGATTACTATATCCGGCGCAGTAGTGACGGTAAGGATCTTGGCAAGGTCGAGGTTAAAAAGTCGATTGCGCAGATGGTTCTGCCTGAGGTGGCACGTCTGACCGATCCGGTAGAACAAGCACACTACATCCAGCAAATCACCCGCTTGGTCGGAGCCGAGGAGTCAGTCGTGCGTGCTGCGATGGAAAAACTTACCGGCACGGGGGAGCGCGTTGGCTCTGCTCGCCCTACCTCTGCTCGCCCTGCGAGTGGTCCGCCGGCCGACACTGCTCAAGCAAAACCGGACTCACTCCTACGTAAGGTTGCACGGCTTATCGCGGTGCGTGTGCACGGCGACATGATTACCAAGGAGGCGCTCAAGCCGCTCGACGTTTTGGATGCACCCTGGATCGCAGCGATTAGCGCTTTGGTGACGTCCGAGCAAACCGGCACGGCCCTACTCGATCAGGTTGCAAAGATCAATGCGGACTTGGGTCGGCTCGTTGACGCCGAGATTTTTATGTTGGAGCGGGAGTTGCAAGATATTGATTTGCCGCAATCGATTGAGATCAGAGAGCTGATAAAAGGGATCGCTCGCGAGGGGTTGCGTAGGGAGCTGGCCAAACTGCACCGCCAAGCACAAGAGGTCGGCAACAAGCAGGCCGCCGAGCGGTTCGTCCAAAAAACACAGGCTTTGATGCGCCTGGAAGAGGTTTAACTAGAGTATTGAGCACAGTCGTAGTATACTGGCACCTCGACGCATGGCTAAGAAAAAGACCGTCAAGAAGCTCTCCCGGCAGCGTCCGCGGAGCAAGCAAAAACCGCGTAGTAAAGCAAAAAAGCCCGGAAAGCCGGGTAAAATGACGCGTCGCCGCGTTCTTAAGATGAACAAGCAGGAGCAGGCCCAGACCCGGCCGCTGTTTGAGCTTTTGCTGACGCGCGCTCGGTCAAAAGGGTTTATTACCGAGGCGGAGATTTTGCATACGATCCCGGAGCCCGAGCGCTGGCTGGATGGGCTGGAGTGGTTTTATGCCAAGCTGGATCAGGCCGGGCTCGAGTTGCTCGAGATGCGTGGTGGTTATTTAGACAAACCCAAAGAAAAAACCAAGGCCGAGCAAGCCCACGAAAAACGTATCGACATCTCGGCGCTATCGGCTGACTCGGTCCAGATGTATTTGCGAGAGATCGGACGTGTGCCATTGCTTACGCGCCAAGAGGAGATTGATCTTGCCAAACGCATGGAGCAAGGCGACCAGGCGGCAAAGCAACGCTTGATCGAGGCTAACTTGCGACTGGTTGTATCGATCGCAAAAAAATACAGTGGACGCGGCGGGTTGACGCTTTTGGATTTGATTCAGGAGGGTAACTTAGGGTTGTTTAGAGCCGTGCAAAAATTTGATTATCGTAAGGGTTATAAATTCTCGACCTACGCGACTTGGTGGATCCGACAAGCGGTGACACGCGCGCTGGCTGATCAATCACGTACTATCCGTATACCGGTGCACATGGTTGAGACGATTAATAAGTTTGTTCAGACTGAGCGTCGGCTTGTACAGATTTTGGGTCGCGAGCCATTGCCCGAGGAGATCGCCTCCGAGATGGACATGCCGTTGGATAAGGTCCGTCACATTATTAAGATTAACCAAGATACCGTCTCACTCGAGAAATCCGTGGGCGACGATGAGGACGACTCCGAGCTGGGTGAATTTATCGAAGATACCAAGACCATCGCGCCGTCAGAGTCAGCCGCGCAAAATTTGCTCAAGGGGTATGTGCGTGATGTCATGAAATATCTTTTGCCGCGCGAGCAAAAGATCCTGGAGATGCGCTTTGGGTTGGTTGATGGTGTTCAGCATACGCTTGAGGAGGTTGGTAAAGAGTTTGGTGTTACACGCGAGCGTATCCGCCAGATCGAGGCTAAAGCACTCGAAAAAATTAAACAGCACGATAAGGTTCGGGTTCTAAAAGATTTTTAGGCCGGACCTGCATTTGGGTCGCATTTGGGTCGCATTTTTTGGAGTAAAGCTAGTTTTTTGAGCAAAAAAAGAAAACGCCCAAGAGGTAGAGTGCTCTTGGGCGGTGGGTGGTCTGGTTAAATTTGGCCATGGTCAGCTCCTCGCTGACCACTTGATTAGTCCGTTGACTATGCAGGCGGCATAGCCGTCACGGACTTTGGGGTCCCGGATGCGCCAGAGATCCTCCGGGGCCTTGAAGTTCCCGAGTTCGATCAAAATCCGATCGCGGATCGGGTTTCTCGAGCCCAACACGTACAGCCTCCGTAGGCCGTAGCGCTTGTCACCGCTGAAGGCTATGGGCCCATGCGCGCGGCAGCGTTTGGCCTTCGCGAACATGTAGCGGATATCCTCCGCCACTTGAGGCGTACGACCCTCGGGGGTAATGATCCTAACCCCAGTGACCTTGTCGTTGCCGACAACGTCAAAGTGGATCGAGATCCAGACCACCTTGCCGCGGTGGTCTTTGATCGCCCGTTTGGCGACGTCGAGTCGCGACCGCAGACAGCTGCTGCCTCCCTTGAGAGGTTTACAGCCCCTGCCGTTGATCTGCTCGTCGTTGCCGTCCGTAAGCCACTTGCCGGCCGGGTTATTGATCGGCCGACTCTGCCTGGGGTCGACGATCGTCAGGACGACTTTGCCGCCATCCCGTACGATCATGTCCCTAACTCGCAGGGCAGTATCATAGACGTGCTCGTCCTCGACTACCCTGTTGCCGTTGACCACGCCTGAGGCACCATCATCCAGGCCTCCGTGCCCGGGGTCGATAACGACCAGGACTCCGGCGAGCTTGGCCTTTGTAATCGCAACGCTCGGGCAGCTCAACACCGCACACGCCGCTGCAGCTATGATAATGAACATCCGCATTTCTTGCCTCCTTATGGCATCAAAATCTAAAAAGGTTCTTTACCCCAATAAACCAAAAAAAGAAATGGAGGAGAACCTACACTTTTTTTGTCATTCTGTCAATTGTAAAACCCGGGTGTGTCAACGGGAAGTTAAAATGTCCGGGTGAGCTCGCGAGACAATAAAAAACGCCCCCTCCGACCGAAATCGAAGGGGGCGGTGAGTGCTAGCCAGGCAGGGCTAGCGCTCCCGAGTGTACCGAACCTGCGACGTGGCGCAGGCCGGCGAGATTGCAGTGCACGTGGTGTAGGCCACGTGCGCCTTGTCGGACGGGTCCTTGCTGAAGGACGCCGCCCATTGGCCAAAGGTGTCTGTCGAGACGCGCGTGGGTGCCCGGTTGTTGGGGTTACTCCCATACCCCCCAAACCAAGTGGCGTTCCATCGGGCGAGGACGGTCTCCTGACCATACGGCGGGCTGTTGGGGTCCATAAAGACCACAAACGGCCGCGACGTAGAGTCGGAGTCCACCACCGGCCAATAGCCGCGCCAAGCTGAGACCCAGTCCCAGTTGCCGCCATTGATGGCCTGGAACTTGGCTGGCCCCTGCAGGACAAACCAGTCCATCGGTGGTCCACCCGACATCTCCCACTGGCCTGCGATGTAGAGTCGGCCGTAGAGCTTGTCAAAGCAGGCCGAGATCAACACCGAGGCCTTGACCGGCAGGACGTTGGTGGCCTGTCCGTAGTAGGCGCGCCAGCCATTGTCCCAGTAGCGTACCCTCACGTTGGTCGGGTTGGCCCCGTAGTGACCGGTAAAGATCACGTTGGGCTTACCGGTGGGGCGGAACAGCAGCTCAACACCGTAGAGCTGGGTGTAGACCGACCGGCTGGGGTCTGCGAACAGCACCTCACCCCACGAGCCGGCTGCATGTCCGGACCATCGCCCATCCGCTGCCAGCTCGCGGTAGACTACGCGGTTGTAATTGTCTACCCAGGCGACACTAGGTCGGCCGGTCAATGGGTTAAGGGCAACATCGTATCCGTAGACCCACTGACCATATGGCCAGGTCAGGTCGATCGGATAACAGGTGTTGTGGGTACCCCAACACGTGCCGTTCCAGAGGGCCGCGTACACCCCCCGGTAACTACCGGCGCTCAGCAGCCATGTGACCCAGACCGAGTCGTTGGCCGCGCGCACCATCTTGATATCGTCGATCTGGTTGCCCGGGCCGTGGGCGAAGAGCACATCAAACGTCGTGCCCTTAAACCCGTAGCGCTCAGACCCGACAAGGCGCGTGAACAACACACTCTTAGTGTCGGCACCCTCATCAAAGGACTCCCAGGCCAGGTACAGAACACCCTCCGAGACCCAGAGCAGCCCTTGAGTCGAGAGATGGTTGCCCGGCATGGCACCAGTACTGACGGTCAGATAGCCCGGGTTGTTGGAGGGGTTCACCCAGACGGGGGTGTACCCGAGACCGTCCTGGCCCGCCTCAATCTGCTCCAGGGGCTGCGGCCCAATGTGGACGAGCAACTCAACGTTGAGCGGGGGCCGGGTCGACTCGGAGAGTGCCGTCCTGTTGTCGACGTAGCGCTGAACGCGATACGTCTCGGACATGTCGGCCTCTGTGAGCTCTCGGTGCGCGACCTGGTCGAGGTCCACCTGGTCGAGCTGATCCGGGAACATCGAGTAGTCGACGTTGCACTCGGGGCATGCGTCGACCACCTGATCGTTGCACTGGTCCTGGGTCGTGATGGCCAGGACGGTAGGAGCGACGATCACTCCCGAGAAAAAAACGAAAAGAATGGAGAGTGAGAAGTACTTCATGTTGCCTCCTTATAAGGCGGTTGGGCGAGCCGGCTGGCTCGCGGGTTAATATTAAGTTGTGACAGAACGAGCACCTGGTTCTACCAATAAATGAGTCCTACGTCAAGATTGTGTGCAGATTACGCACAGATTGTCATAATAGCCGCTGCAATTAGGCAAAACAGGCCCTTTTAGGTAAGCTGTCGGATATGCGCGTAACCCGGTCATTTAGCAAAACCCGCAAAGAAAAGCCCTCGGGAGCCACGACCATCAGCCACGAGCTGCTTGTGCGCGGCGGATTTATCGACCAAGAGTTGGCCGGTGTCTTTACCATGCTGCCCTACGGCTGGAACGTCCTTACAAAAATTGAGCAGATCGTGCGCGAGGCGATGAACAAAGCCGGCGGACAAGAGTTGCTCATGACCAACCTGCAAGCCAAAGATCATTGGGAGACTACCGGTCGCTGGAAGTCTATCGATGTTCTCTTTAAAGTGCCTAGCCAACACGGGCGCGAGTATGCGTTGAGTCCGACCGCAGAGGATGTAATCACGCCGATAGCCAAAGAGCGTATTAAGTCCTACCGCGATCTGCCGTTGGCGGCCTACCAAATCCAAACCAAGTTTAGAGATGAGGCGCGCGCCAAGTCCGGGATTATCCGTGGCCGTGAGTTTAGGATGAAGGATCTGTATAGTTTTCATGCGGACCAAGCGGATCTGGAGCGCTACTATAACTCGATGATCCCGGTCTACCTCCAGGTCTATAAGCGCTGCGGTATTGATGCCAAAGTTGTTGAGGCCAGCGGGGGAGACTTTACCAAGCAGAACTCGATTGAGTTTATGGCCATCAGCGACGCCGGTGAGGATACAATTGTATACTGCGCCGAGTGCACCTTTGCGCAAAACAAGGAGATAGCCAAGCTGGGAGAACAGCACCCCTGTCCCGATTGCGCCACTCAACTCAAGACGGCCAAGGCAATGGAAATCGGCAACATCTTTAAATTGGGCACTAAATTTAGTGAGGCTTTTGGCGCGACTTTTGTCGATGCGCAGGGCAAACAGCAGCCGATCATCATGGCCTCCTACGGTATCGGAACAACTCGGTTAGTGGGAGCGATCATCGAGGTCCACCATGACGAGCGCGGTATGATTTGGCCCGAGTCGGTGGCACCCTTTGGTGTGCACTTGGTCGGTATCAATCTGGATAACGACGCTGTTAAAAAAGCTTGCGAGCAATTGTATGGCAGCTTGGAGCAAGCGGGCGTAGAGGTCCTGTTTGACGATCGCGAGTCAGCCAGCGCTGGAGAAAAACTCTCCGACGCTGATTTAATCGGGATCCCGCATCGCGTGGTTATCAGCAAAAAAACTCTGGCCGGAGATACGGTCGAGTACAAAAAACGTTCAGAGTCTGAGCCAACTATGCTCTCCCAGGCAGAACTGCTCAAAAAAATAATCGGTCGTGGTGATTATGCCGGTCCGCGTAGCCAGCGCGATATCTAACCTAGCCGTGCTGCCGTGAAACTTAAGATTGCGTTGCTTGTGCTACTCGGACTCCTGGGAGGATTGGCGATTATCAGTTTTAGGGTCGGCCAAGCCCCAACAAACACCGCTGTACATTTTGAGGCCGACCAGCTCCTTGCGGTCGAGGATCACGAGGATTACCCCGATGATCCCCGTGCCCTACACCCTACCTATGTGCATTTGATTAACAGCTCCGGTAAAAGCACCGGCGAGATCCAAGCCAGCTTTGAGACGCCCGGGCTCTCGCGTAACAACCCGATCAGGCACACCTCGCGCGCCATCTATTACTTTAATGGAGAGCGAGCCGAGTTGGTGAGTGCGGTCGATCAGGTGAGTGTGCCCGGAACTCAAGTCCAAGAAGAGCGCTTTGGCGGTTTTTTTGCGGTCCAAGCGGTCGGCGACACTGACGTACTGGCCTATGGCAGAACCCACCCCCAAGACAACGAATTTGTGCTCGAGCTTGTGGTGATAACGCGGGATGGCGACTCGTTTAGCGAGTCGGTCGTCTGGCGAGAGACGACCGGTTCTGCCAAAGCGGTGATCCCATTTGCATGGGCGGATGACCACGAGACAATATTTTTTAGCACGCGTCCGCTATCAAGTGGACAGCCGCGCTACACGCGCTTGCTGCAAGTACGCGTACCCCAAGTCGTGGATCAAACCGACCGGCTGGAGGTTCCGGATGTGAGTGCGGTTGTTTTTTTGACCGACACGGCAGAACTGGTCGCCCTAAGTGCCGATACAAACATGGCTCTGTTTATTGATCAGGACGGTCAAGACGAGACTGCCCAAACGCTGACCCTGCAAGATCTTTTGTCAGGCCGAGAGCAAACCTTAGTGCTCAATGCCAATCAGCAGATCCGGGCGGCGGCAGTGGGAGTCGAGGTGGCGCTTATCGAGATAATCGATCGCACCGAGACCTCCGGGCAATCCTCTTTTTGGGTTATGCAATTTGCTCTTGACCGGCCACTGCGTCTGAGCGTGCCCGGGGAGCAACACGCAATTGTTAAGATTAATGGCGGAGAGGCACTGGTCACAAGTCAATCGGGCCGGCGCGGAACCTGGCGACTACCTCTGGCGGGACGCGACGACGCGGAGTTGGTGAGCGAGTGGCTGGTCCAATAGTTGCGGGGCTCGGGCTATAGGCCACATAACGTGGAATTTCACAAATAATACGCTTATTGTGCAGTAGGTTTTAGCAGTTATTTTTATTTGTTTAAGTTCAACCGAATGAAACACTTTATAGCTCGCCTCGGTAATGCCGCGTTGGTATTGTCGATGGCGTTTTTTGTTTTTCCGCTGGTCAGTAGTGCGGATGTGACCGCCCGACCGGGTGGTTCTACCCCAGCCGTACTGGAGAGAATCTCCGGCGCTGACCGGATGGAGACCGCCGTCCAAATCAGCAACGAGCTGTATCCCGACGATCACACCAAAAAATACGCGGTGCTGGTCTCGGGTGAGAGCCATGCCGATGCGCTGGCCGCCGGCCCGCTCGCAACTTTAAAGAGCGCTCCGCTTTTGCTTAGCAACAAGAGCTCCCTGCCGGAGTCGACGATGATGGAGCTTGATCGCATACTCAAAACCGACATAACGGCAACCGCTGTTGAGGCGGACGGCAACGTTGACCCAATTTTTGCCGCAACGGTTATTATCGTAGGTGGTGAGAGCGCGGTCTCGGCGCAAGTCGAGCAAGAGATTAAAGATATCAGAGAGGATATCGACACGATGCGCATCCAAGGTGCCGATCGATATGACACAGCCCTTGAGGTTGCACTCTACATGGATCAGATCCGGGGCTACAGCTCCAAGTGGGCATTTTTGGCCAACGGTGAGGCCTATGCCGATGCAATGGCCGCCTCGGCGATTGCCTCTGACAAAACGAATTGTCCGGACTTGATGCCGATATTATTGACTCGCACCGATAGCATTCCTGATAGCACCGCGCAGTATCTGGGCGAGATCGCGTTGACGAGTGGATCGACCCCGACCCCTCCAAAACTTGAGAAGGTTTACGTCTTGGGGGGTGAGGCACGGGTCTCGACCGAGGTCTTTGATTACGTTGACCAGATTGTTGACGAGACTATCCGCGTGGCCGGCCCTAACCGCTATGGGACAGCCGCCAATTTGGCCGAGACATTTTGGGGTGCCGCTAATCCCGCCTCAAAGATCGGTGTCGCGCGTGGTGATGACTTTGCCGATGCGCTGGCGGCAGGTCCGTTTATGGGTAAGATGCATGGTCCAATGTTGTTGGTAGAACCGGCAGAACTTCCGGATGAGACCTACGCCTACTTGCTCGGTCATAAAGATGACATTTATGGCGGTTGGGTTCTCGGAGGAGTTGAGGCGGTAAGCAACGCAGTTAAAGGATCCGTAGAATCCGTCTACATGGATCTCTAGCCCAGGCTGGCTTTGACAGTTTGCACTTAAAGTGCAATTAAAAAACTCCCCGGTTAGCTCCGGGGAGTTTTTTTGTCCGGCGGAACTAGATCATCAAGTTGATCGTACCGACGATAGACTCGTCGATCACCGCGGTTCCGCCATAGACGTCGCCGCTATCCAGCGTACCCGCGTTGTCACCAATGTAGCTTGAGGAGGTTGCGGTTAGATCGTCCTTAGTTGTCAAAACCAAAGGTCGGTGCTTGGCGCCCGAGGCGCGGCCGCCGCCGAGGGCGTCAGGGAATTTTTCACCGGAGGCCAGGCCGATGCCTTGCGGCAGCATGGCTCCCGTGTAAAAGAACCGCGCAACGGCCGTCGCCGTCTCATAGCGGTTGAGTCCGGCGAGACGATCGAGCACCACGCCCGGTACGCGCGCGGCCGCCGCAGACGAGACCGCCTCGCTTAGAGCGGATGGCCCGCCAACGGTATAGATATTTTTGAGCGAGGTCTTAACACTGTCGAGATAATTGCTGACCTCCGGCTCGAGGCCGTTGAGTGTCACCAACAGTATCGGCATTTGACCGGGGTTAATCCCGGAATCCGAGGCCGGGCCGCTCGCCGAGAGCGCATCCGGAAAGTTCTCGCCGGTGGTCAACATGGCGCCTGTTGGTCCGCTGCCTCGTATTTGGTCCATTTGTTCTGCCACTGCTATCGCGGTCTCGTAGCGGTTCTGCCCAAAAATGTGGGCCACACGGGCATGGCTGCTGATGCCTTGGAGTTGTGCAATAACGGCATCGCTGATCGCTGCGGGGCCGCCCACCACGTAAATGTTGGAGGCCGGGCTTGGTTTATGGTCCAAAACGCGTGTGATCTCGAGGGCAACTGCTGGGTCAAGCGAGTCTTTGGGGTTAAGCAGGAGCGAGCCATTGAGCATAGCTGCGAGTGGTCCGGCTGCAAGTCCGTCCGGAAAGTTCTCGCTTGTGCTGATTACTACCGCGGGAGCGGTGCCGGCCGTCGGAAAGAGATCCTGGTTTATCGCCACACTGGTCTCAATACGGTTGGCGCCCGCCAGGCGGTTGAGAACCTGCATGTCACCGGTAAACTCAACGATCCCGTCGTACATGCCTTGCGCGCCGGCACGATCGTCAAAAAAAGTGTTATGGAAAGCGAGCCGATCGGTATTGTGAGTACCGTTTGTGCCCTCTGCAAAGGTGCTGAGTACTATAAAGTTCTCGTTGGTTAGGATGGCGTCATGGGCGCCGGGGGTGCCGCCGTTCATGCGGATGTCCGTGCTGGCCCAAGTGTCGCCAAAGTTGTTGGAGTAGTTAAAGTAAATCTCGATAGATCCACTACGTGTATCGTTCCAGGCCGTCAAAACATGGCCACGCGGGTCTATCCCGACCGACAGTCCCAGGGGATCGTGGCCGGCAAGTGGGGCCAGGCCCGTGTTTACGCGCTGGGCTGACTGCCAGGTTGCGCCCGCGTCACTGGACACGCTGGTAAAGGCATCGTCGCTCGTGCTCCCGTCGGTGCTACCGCTAAATCCAACCACCGCGTGTCCATTTTGGCCATCAAAGACGCAGTCGAGTGCTGTTATGACCAGCCCGGACCCTTGAATACGCGCTCCGTCTATTTTTTTATGGGCTGACCATGATGCGCCAAAGTCATTGGAGGTTGCGACGTATATGTCTCCCATAAAACCCGCTCCGGAAGTATACAACCCATATGCTGCGTAAATGTTTCCGTTACCGTCAGAACACATCTTGTTGCTTACAACCACGAGAGAACCCTCGGCATTGCTGTTGATGCGGGTATCCGTTGCAAATGTCGCTCCTCCATCTATTGAGCGCGCTGCAAAAACATCGTCGTGTGCTCCGGCTGAGCGGTCGCTCAACCAGGATATGACCACCTCACGGTCACGCGGGGCAACAATGCGTGGGATCACATCCGACATGCCGGTCGGATCACTGACTTTGACTTCTGGTTTCCAGGTGTTTCCTCTATCAAGCGAACTTGCTGCGTAGATTTCTGCACTAGACGGCGAGCGGAAATCATGCCACGTGAGGTAAAAGTTGCCGGCCGGGTCGACCGCAGCGTCCATAATGCTAAGTCCCATGTCAGCATCTGAATCTATCAGAGCTGCCGTGCTCCAGGTTGCCCCGCGATCGTGCGAGACCGAGTAAAAAGGCTGGATGGTGCTA
>JAUYIX010000071.1 GCA_030688115.1 bacterium | reverse complement strand
CAGACTCTGGAGTAATCCAGGTGGGCGAGCAGCAATTTAAGGGTTGGAAGCCCGGTGGACATGGGGTAGTCAACGTTATTAGTGCGATCGCAAACTCTGTTAATGGCTTTTTTTATTCAATCTCCGGTGGGTACGACAATATTGATGGAATTGGGATTAGTGGGCTGGATGCCATTGCGAGCAAGTTTGGGTTCGGTCAAAAAACGGAAATTGATATTCCTGTAGAGGCGAACGGTCTCCTGCCGACCCCCGAATGGAAAGAACAAAATTATGGCGAACCTTGGTATCTGGGAGACACATATAACGCAGGGATTGGACAAGGCTTTGTGTTGGTAACGCCGTTGCAGTTAGCTAACGCGACCGCGGCAATCGCAAACGGGGGAACTTTATGGTGGCCGCACTTTGGTACCAACGTGTTGTATGAGGATGGCAGCTATCAAAAAACCGAGCCGCGGGCATTAACCGAACATATTTCGGATACAGAGGCGATTGAGATTGTTAGGCGTGGTATGCGTGCAACCGTAGCAGAGGGAACGGGTCGGCTGCTGGCCGACTTACCGGTACCGGCCGGGGGTAAAACCGGAACCGCTCAGTTTGGGACTGGCGAACCTAACGCCTGGTTCACGGCATTTGCTCCCTATGATGAACCAACGATTGCGATTGCGGTTTTGGCTGAGCAAGCCGGAGAAGGCTCTGATTTTTCTGCTCCGGTTGCCAAGGCGGCGCTCTCATACTACTTTGGCAAGCAGCAAGACCAATGATTATAAACTGTACAGTTTTAGCAAAAGAATGGCTGGCCGCTCTTGCGCAAGAGATAACTGCCAAAGGAATGCACCCGCGGCTTGGAATTTTATTAGTTGGTGATGACCCTGGCTCCAAAAAGTTTGTAGCGCGTAAGGAGAAGGCCGGAGCCGAGCTGGGCGTCAGCGTTATCACAGAGCGCATGTCCGCCGAGACGGATGAACATACGATTCTGGAGCGGTTGCGCACATTGTCCGAACAATCTGATGGCGTAATTGTTCAATTGCCCCTACCTCAGCAGGGGATGGCGGCTAGGCTGCTTGACGCTGTTCCTCCAAAAAAAGATATTGATGGGCTCTCGAGCACCAGCTTGTCTAATCTTGTACGTAATCTGCCTGGTTTTGTGCCCGCTACGGTGCGCGGCATACTGCATCTGCTCAAAACGCAAAAAGTCCCGCTCAAAGGTGCCCATGTGGCGGTGCTTGGAGCAGGGCAGCTGGTTGGCCGCCCAGCAGCATTAGCGCTGCTAAACCGAGGCGCAACGCTCCAGATCATAGACAAGCATGAGCACGACGCACCAGCCCTAGTGCGACAAGCAGATATCATACTCGTTGCGACAGGTATACCGGGGTCGCTTGGATCGGCTGCGGTAAAGCCGGGAGCGCTCGTCCTTGATGCCGGCTTTAGCGTCGTAAATGGAGCGATTACTGGAGATGCTGATACGCACGCCCTTGATCTCCTGGGCGCACGAGTTACTCCTGTGCCGGGCGGCTTAGGCGCACTGACGGTGGCCGGTTTGTACGCCAATCTTTTGGATGCACTGAGGCTTGATCAAGACAAATAAGCATGCTAGGCTCCCCACACTTTATAGGCTAACGAGATCAAATGGTAGAGAAAATTGTTACCCCAGCGGGCTATAAAAAGTATCTGGACGAACTCGAGCAACTCAAGACGGTTAAGCGTCGGGAAATTGCTGAGCGCGTTAAGGCTGCAAAAGAACAGGGCGATCTTTCTGAGAACGCGGAATACGCTGCGGCCAAAGATGAGCAAGCCTACGTGGAGGGCCGCATAGAAGAACTTGAACAGACCATCAAGCTAGTTACCGTGGTCGAACCCAAAGAAAAAGGTGGGCAGGTCTCTATCGGATCCAAAATCACCGTCTCTATGGGTGATCAGACTATGGAGTACGAGCTCGTAAGTTCCAACGAGTCTGATCCTGCCTCTGGAAAGATTTCTACCGAGTCGGCCGTTGGGACAGCTCTACTTGGCAAAAAAAAGGGTGATCGCGTCACCGTAACTACACCGGGCGGCGACGTCGACTACTCGATCGAAAAAGTCTCGTAACCCATTACGAACATAATTAGTGTTCAGTTTATCCACTATCTTGGCTTGACAAGATGGTAAAGCCGTTGTACACTGATATTGATCATGTGGAGTAGCTTCCGCAGGGTCACAAAATAAAAATACATGAACTTCCCCACAGAGCCACGTAAGAACCAAAAGCTGCCGTTTCAGCAGCAAGCGGTTCGAAAAGTAAATACACCCGACTCGGTACATCGCCGAGCTGATCGTGTTGCGCGCCACGTGGTTCATCTTTATGAGCAGCTCCAAGAGGTCCGCGAGTCCATGGACGATCTCTTTGATCTCGAGGTTGCCCAAGGGGGTCTCTCCTGGGAGGACCTTGAGCGTCGATTACTGCTCGAGCAAAAGCGTACCGGGCTGGTAGAGGAGCTCGCCAGTTTACGCGAACAAATCGCCGGTAACCAATTGCAATAGTTCTCTAGCACATTTACGAGTCAACGCACTCGTCTCGATAATAAGCCCGGTTAGTCTGCTTGCCCTGAACTCATCAGGCCAGACACACTAACCGGGCTTTTTCCATTGAGGGGCACTTGCTACACTGCCGCCATGATAATGCATAGGCAAATGACAACGATATTATTAATGGCACTCGTGTTGCTGGGCACTCTCGGTGCTGGCCACACGGCTGCTGCGGTTGAACCGATAATCGGTGACACGGTACGGCTCAACGATCAGGCACCGCACGAGGGAGCGCTCGTCCTGAGCGGGAATACCGTCGTACTGCAGCAGCCGGTCAATGGTTCGGTGTGGATCCTGGCAAACACCGTATCGGTTGAGTCTGACATCAGTGGTTCACTTACTGTAGTATCTCGTGACCTTAGTATTTCGGGGTCGGTCCAGGGAGATCTTGCGGCGCTTGCCCTCCGTGCTGACGTTAAGGGTGAGGTTGGCGGGACCACGAGCATCGCCGCAACGCGCTTTACGAGCGAGGGCACGTTGGGGACGCTCTTTGCGGCAGTGCTAAACACCGAGCTATTTGGATCGGTCGGTTCTGCCTGGCTTTTAAGCAATCAAGTAATGGTGGATGGTCAGATAGATGACGCACATGTGCGCAGCTCAATTACCTCGATTGGGTCTGAGTCGCACATTAATCAGTTTGACCAACTCAGCCGTGTTGCCCCAATCGTTTTGGAGGGGGCCGAGATTACAACGCTCAATCATCGCGTGGCACCCTTTAGCGCTTTTGGTAGGTACACCGGCTGGCAAGCCTACGTCGCCTGGTTTATTTCAAATTTACTGTGGCTTTTGACCGGGGCTTTGTTTTTATGGCGCTATGCCCGACCTTTTACACTCAAATTGTCGCAGGCGATACGTCGCGGTGTGTTCAGTTCGTCCTTGAGCGGGCTATTTTACAGCATGATGGCCGTGGTGTTGTCCTTTGGATTTATGGGTACACGTGTCGGTATCCATGTTGCGCTCCTTGCGCTCATTATCCTGATTATTGCCGGGCACCTAAGCTTTTGGCTATTTAGTGTGGCGATTGGCGGTTTGCTCGGCAAGTTACTCTGGCGTGAGCAAAAATTGTCACTGGCCTCAGTCTTAGTAGGCGCCACCGTAGTTGCAGCTCTATTGGTTGTGCCGCTGCTGGGTAGTGCGCTGATCATCGTTGTCAGTATTCTCGGGATTGGAACCTTGACGCGATCACTCAGCCGCGCAAAACTACCAACACCTACACCATGATTGATTTTGATCTACTTCGTCACGAGCCCGAGCGCCTCCAGGCCGAACTAAAAAAGCGCTTTATTACCGACATCGATCTCGCTGAGCTGACTCGTTTGGATGAGGAGCGACGCAGCTCAATCGCTAAGCTCGAGGCCCAACAGGCAGAGCACAAAAAACAAAGTGAGAGTATTGCTGTACAGAGGGGCCTCAAGCGGGCCGGGTCGATTAAAAAAGCCAAAAAGCTGGCGATAGAGATTAAAGATCTTGAGCGGGCTGCCCAAGACGCGACTCAGGCTTTTATTAAGATAGCGGCGCTTCTCCCAAACTTGAGTCATGAGAGTGTTCCTGCGGGCAAGACTTCCGTTGACAATAGGGTCGAGGCGGTGCATGGAGAGCAGCCCCATTTTGATTTTCCGGTTAAGCCGCACTGGCAATTGGCCGAGCAACTGGGTGGACTGGATAGTAAGCGTGGTGCTCGACTGGCCGGATCACGGTTCCACTATATCCAGGGCGATTTAGTGTACCTCCAATTTGCTCTACTGCGTTTTGCTATGGACGAACTAACGCAACACGGGTTTGTACCGATGCTTACCCCCGTTATGGTTAAAGAGGAGGCGCTCTACGGGGCCGGCACCTTCCCCATTGATACATCTGAAGTATATAAACTGGAGAGTGACCCCTTGTATCTTACGGGTACGAGCGAAATCGCTTTGTTAAATTATCATGCGCACGAGACGATCGAGGTCGAGGAGTCTCCCCAGCGTTTTATGGGCTACTCAACTAACTTTAGACGCGAGGCGGGTGCCTATGGCAAGGATATAAAAGGACTGATACGACAGCATCAATTTGATAAACTCGAGCTATTTATCTTTGTGTCACAAGAGCAGTCTTGGGACTTTTTTGAAAAAGAGTTGCTTACGATTTGTGAGGGGCTAATGCTCAAACTCGGACTGCATTTTAGGCGGGTCACTTTGAGTAGCGGCGACCTACCGCGTAAATTTCAAAAAACTTACGATTTGGAGACCTGGCTTCCGAGTGAACAACGTTATCTCGAGACACATTCGATCAGTCACGCCGGTGATTTTCAAGCGCGCCGTTTAGGTATCAAATACAAGACTGCCACTGGCCAAAGGCGCTATGTTCATACACTTAATGCCACCGGTTTTGCTTTTTCTCGCATGCCCGTGGTGATCCTGGAGAACTTTCAGCAGGCGGACGGGCGTGTCAAAATCCCAGAAGTATTGCAGCCCTATTTGCATAATCGAGCGCTCCTTGGCCAAAAGTAAAGGGTGGCCGTCTACAAATGTCAATTTACGGATTACTCGACGAGATCATCCATTGTGCTCTATAACGTAAGGTATGCATAAAGGCACCCCCATGGATGATATTCGCCCGACGCGCCGGCGTGCGCCTTACATGCGCCCGCACGCGCGCACCCTGATGCGGGTCAGTCACAAACAACCCGGCCTGTCGTCGCGTTGGACGGCTCGAGTACTGATCGGCTTGCTTGTGGTTTTGGTGGGGTCGATCTACGCGCTGCTTTTTTGGTCGCCTCAGTTTAGGGTCGAGCAACCGGTAGTCACCGGGACGGAGCGCGTCACCGGCGCAGCTGTGATCGAGTTGGTCACACCGTTACTATCGGGCTCTCGTTGGGGGATCGCTCCCGCTAATGCGCTCTTGGCCGCTCCAACGTCCCAGATTGAGCAAACGATTACCGAGACTTTCTCGGCAGTCGCGTCAGTTGTCGTTACTAAAGAGTTACCAAATGTGCTTAATATCTCTGTGAATGAGCGACAACCTTTGGCGATTTGGTCCGCAGCCGGACAGTTCTTTTTTGTGGACGAGAGCGGGGTGGCGTATGACGAGATCGTGCGCAGCGAGTCACGCGATGTATCTTTGCCGGTTGTCGTTGATGAGCGCAATCGCACGACCATTGAGAACGATCGCGTCATGACTGAGGCGACCCTGGTGTTTGTGCGAGATGCTTTTGAGGGTATTACCCGAGAGACGGGGGTCGGGATCAACTTCTTTGTGGCGCCCAGTCGTTTGGCTCCCGATTTAACTTTGGTAACGAGTGACGGCTGGCGTGTTCTGTTTGATACCGAGCAAGAGGCTGCCATACAAATTGCCTCGTTAGACGAGATACTCCAATCACAAGTGCCAGATCGTGGTTCTCTCGAGTATATAGATCTGAGAATCCCGGGACGAGTATTTTTAAAGTAGTTGCAGTGTACAGTGCCGGTCTGCTAGTCTCGCCAAGTTAATGACATGGATACGCACACTATGGTCGGATCGTTTAGTCAGAGCGGGGTTGCTCGTCGGGCTGCTGGCTATTTTGACCAATGTGGCCTGGTTGCTATGGGGACTCTCAATCGGGTCCAGTGCGCAAGTTCTGCATTACAATATATATTTTGGAGCTGATTTATACGGTCCGGGATATGCCTTATGGGTTAATCCGGCACTCTCACTTTTGGTTTTGTTACTTAATGCGATTGTGGCCGCACTCACCCTTGAACGGCAAACCGTAGCTGCTCGTCTGATAATCTGGACCGCAGCGCTATTTAGTCTGATTGTATTGGCAGGTACACTATTGCTTGCTCTAAGCACCCCGCAATGACCCAAATTAATAAACGGCAGACAACTTCGTCAGAACGATTTTGGGAGATACTCCCCGGAGCCTTGGAGTGGACAACATTTGGCTTATTGATTTTGTTGTCGTGGTTGGCGCCCGTTGTTATCTCGTATTTTATTATGCTCTACAGTTTGATTTGGCTGGAAAAATCGGTGCACTCCTCGGCCCATCTTATTCATACCTTTCGGAAGTTACGCTTAGCTCGTCAGACACCGTGGGACGCTCGCCTGGCAGAACTCTCTGACGTTCCACGGGCGATTCAGCAGATCAAAGAGAGAACATCTCGTCACGTTGTTGCACGGCCAGGCAGGTTCTCAAACAACTATGCTCGTTGGAGCGCTGAGCACAAGCACTTACGACGTCGTCTCATAGAACTTGAGCAGCTGGTCCAGCGTACCGATTTAATCGACTGGAGGAGTGTTTGGCATGTTGTCCTTTTCCCGACCTACAATGAGCCAACAGAAGTACTGATCCAGTCGATACAATCTGTGCAACAAGCCAGTTTTGACCACAAACGAGTGATAGTTATAGTTGGTATTGAGGAGCGCGCCGGACAATCCGGTCTCGATAAAGCGCGCGTACTAAAAGAGCGCTTTGGCTCAATTTTTGCCGATTTTATTACCGTTGTTCATCCTGATGGGATCAAAGGTGAGGCTAAAGTTAAGAGTGCCAATGCGACGTATGCGCTTTGGCAAAGTATCCCCGAGCTAAAAAAACTTGGCATAGCGCTCGATAAAGTCATTGTGTCTAACTTTGACTCTGATACGCAAATGGCGCCAGAGTATTTAAATGTGTTGACGGAGGCTTTTGTCGTGACGCCTAACCGACTGCGTACCTCGTACCAGCCCGTACCGGTCTTTAATAACAATATTTGGCAGGCGCCGATGATGGCGCGTCTCTCCGCAACGGGGACCTCATTTTGGCAAATGATCGAGTCAAGTCGCTCACACCGACTTGTCTCTTTTTCGAGTCATGCCGTACCGCTCACGGCGGTGATTGACGTAAACGGATGGGATGTAACACGCATCTCCGAGGACAGCCGCATATTTTGGCAGTGCTACATGCGATACGAGGGCGACTACCACGTTGTTCCAC
>JAUYIX010000065.1 GCA_030688115.1 bacterium | reverse complement strand
GGGAGTTCGATTCTCCCCTCTGGCTCCAGCCACTTCTCCCGATATGTCATACTCTTGGCCAACCAGCTCATAA
Organism: bacterium; assembly: GCA_030688115.1. Taxonomy (GTDB): domain Bacteria; phylum Patescibacteriota; class JAUYIX01; order JAUYIX01; family JAUYIX01; genus JAUYIX01. The sequence continues at coordinate 4,706 of JAUYIX010000065.1, read as the reverse complement.
GTTTCAAGGTCAAAAAAATAGGACCCATCGCGTTTTGCGCGACAGGTCCAAGTTCTAACATCTCTGGCTAAAGCTACGCAGCCTGGTACTTGTCGACAAACTGTCGCACCAAGTCGACCACGCGACGCTGCTTTTTGGGCCAACCACCCTGGTTGTCGATGACGTGGAGGTTGGGGTGTCCCCGCCAGGCCTGGAGCGTGGCCCGACCCGTCCGTACCGCCTGCTCATAGGTCTCGTAGCGAGCAGGGTTGTTATCTTTCTCCCGCTCATAGACTTCTCTAGGCGGAACCTCGACGTAGATCACCATGTCATAGAGATGGTGCAACCACTCCCGGTTGAGCCGCGTGACCGCATCAAACTCCTTGATCCCGCCCGGAAAATACGGGACGACGTCCAGAGCGCCTCGGTCGGTCAGCATACAGCGTTTGCCATCGCTAGCTACCTGCAGCTCGGAGATGCTCTCAAAGTCCAGCTGCAACTGCAGCACACCTCTCTGAAACCGCCGCCTGGCCTCTACGTCGGCAGGTGGCTTGACCCCCATGGTGCTGATCACCATGGTAGCGATCTCGGGCATGCAGTGCAAAATGTCCCCAAAAAGCACTCGGCAGAGCGCGATGATAGTGCTCTTACCGGCACAGGGTCCTCCGGTCAAGACACAGCGACCCAGTCTGTGCTGGATCAGCTCATCGATGCTCTTGAGCTCCGATCCATGGTCGCGATGTTCTATAAACCGCGCCAGATGCCGGTTGCTGATCGAGTAGGTCACCTCCTTAACCGGCAGGATGTGCCGCGGGAACTCCAGTATCTCATCTCGCCCTACGTTCTCCAGCTCGATGAGCTTGAGCCCGGCAAGCTTTTTTTTGAAGATGTCCAGCTCCCAAGTACGCCCCCTGTGGCAGACTTTATAGCGGTCCTTTTCGATCGGCGCGCCACACGATTCGAGGATAATCTGCGCGGCAGCAAAGTTGCACCAGGCCTCTCGCTCCGGCCGCGAGTAGCCAATCCCCTCCTTGCGAGTCACCTTGTAGCGCCTGCCGTTTATCCGCCTGACACGCAGCTCGTGGTCCGGCGCGGTCGGCATATACCTCTGCAGAATGTCCTGCGGCACGCGTTTGCGTGCAAAAAAGCGCGGATCCACCTCGACAGCAAACTTACGCTCTCGCTCGATTTGATCCAAAACCCCCGACTTACTGTTTGTCGTCTGAGCCATGCTCTACTCTCCTTATGTATGATTTTAAGTAACCGTTGTTCTACCCTAGCTGAGTAGATACTGTTACATCTACCAGGCTAGCGCGGGCGCGTCCACTGATAGCTCCCAAACACACCGGCTTTTACCAAAGCCTCATAATGCGCTGGGTTGTTGCGCATAATCCACTCACAGACTTTGCCGTTGAGCGGACCGGTGGAGAACCCAAGGCTTTTGGCAAAATCTAGGATCTTTTTTTCGGTCTGCTTGATCTCAGCCTCTGAGGGAGCTTCAAGCTCGATCTCGGTTACCTGATATCCAAAGTCAGCCCGGTCAATGTCAATGGCAAAGTCTCCTCGCTTATACTTTTTGCGCTCCGTAACGATCGTGCAAAAGGGCTGCAAGCCAGCAAGCTTGAGTGACTCACTAAAAGACCTACTGGTTGGCAAACTAAGTTCTTTTGTAATCTCAGGCTCGGTTATAATTTCTCGATATACATCCGTTTTGTTGCGGTTTTTATCTGTGCGCAACGGCACCTTAAGCTCAAAAACTCCGTCACGCGAGCGCAACCAAATATCTCGCGTGGTCAGTCGCAAGTCCGCTGAGTCATAGTAAGTGTCACTAAAGCGTTTGCCACGTAGCGGCTTAGCACCTACGAGCAAGCGCGCAAGTTCTGTCTGGCTCAATTGAAATTTTTTCTCGATTTCGATCATTGTGTGGATGAACAGTGTGTGGTTGTGGCCGTCAGGCCTTAAAAAGTGGCCGCACATCGGGCTGGAGTGTTTTTGCTACAAAACTGGAGCCGGCGGTCGGATTTGAACCGACGACCTACTGTTTACAAAACAGTTGCTCTACCACTGAGCTACGCCGGCGCAGCCTTGTCATGAACGCATGTTTACGCACGATTGGCAAGCTCGGCCCCCTACTCGAGATCTTTTTTGGCCGTGAGCTCTCCCAGCATTGACTTGGCCTGCTCGTTAAGCGGGTCGCGTGCTAAGACGGTATTGAGCATCTCCTCAGCGACCGCTTTGTCGCCGGCTAGAGTCGCGGCTTTGGCGAGTTCTACCCGATGGGCCATGTTCTCACGATCATGATCAACCGCCTCGCGATAGGCCTTTGCCGCTTTTTTGTAATCCTTGATCGTCATGTAGGCCATACCAAGCGTCGCCTGCCTGACAGCATTGCCCGGGTCAAGTCGGGCAGCCCGCTGTAACGCATCCACGGCCGCCACCCACTCGCTCTTGTTAGCCAGCGCCATACCGAGATTACCCCAGGCGGTTACGTTGGCGTCGTCACCCTCCAGGGCGACTTTGTACGACTCGGCCGCATCGTTCCAGTTTTTTTGCTTGAGGTATAGATCCCCAAGCCCGAGATAGGCCTCGATAGTTTTTGGCGCAACCGTGACTACGTTGATATAGACTTTTTCTGCGGCCGACCAGTTGGCCTGGCGGGCATAGTCCTCTGCCTCGCGCAATAGTTTTAAAATCGTTTGCTCCGTGTCGGTGAGTTCTGCCGATGATTTGGCCGCCAACTTTGACGCCGAGACCATATCTTTTTTGCTGCGTTTGCGTGCTGCGATCAGCAGGACCTCTTTAAGCCTCCCGCGCACTACGAGCTCTTTGAGCTTGCGACCACCTTTGGTCATACTGCGCCCAACCACTTTTAGCCCCGGCCCAACCTTGGTCAGGATCGGAAATTTAGGCAGTTTTTTCTTGGGTGCGTTGCCCGAGGCAACTTCGGATGCTTTTTGCGCGGCAAACTCAGCCTCAAGCTTGGCCGTCTTTGGTAATTTACGAACAACGATAACGACGATCACCGCTAAGGCGATGATGATCAGTGCTTGCGGTAAATAGCGCAGCACAATCTGCATTTTAGTCGCGACCTAGTTCAAAGCGAGCAAAGCGCCGGATCTGGATGTTCTCCCCGATTAAGGCGATGTAGCGCGTCAGCATGTCTTTGATTAACTCGTCGGGGTTTTTGATAGAGGGCTGAGTAAGGAGTGCTTGCTGCTCGGCAAACTTTTTGAGCTTACCCTCGAGCGCAGCCGCTTTTATTTTTTGTGGCTTATCCTTGAGGGCCGCCTCGCCGACCTCGCGCTCGGCTGCCAGCATCTCCTCGGTAACCTCGCTCGGATCGATAACTTTAGGATCTGTCGCGGCAATCTGCAGTGTTAGCTCGTGAGCCAACTCTTTAAACTTTTCGTTGCGCGCGACAAAGTCGGTCTCACTGTTGAGCTCAAGTAAAACGCCGACACGTCCCCCATGCACGTAGGTCTCAATGATCCCCTGGGCAGCAACCCGGCCGGCCTTTTTGGCCGCTTTGGCCACACCTTTTTTGCGCAAGACCAGGATCGCTTTTTCTACGTCGCCGGCGCTCTCCTCAAGTGCGGTTTTGGCGTCGACCACACCGGCACCGGTGCGCTCTCGTAATTGTTTGATGTCCTCTAGGTTAAGAGCCATAAGTCCTCCTATGGTTTGTTACTGGTTTTGTCGTCCTGAGTCGGGGTCGCTGCCGCCTCACCCGCCGCGACCGTCTCTTGACCGGCTGCGGGCGCCTCGGCCGGTACCAGCTTGCGTCCCTCAAGTACAGCTTGGGCCATTACATCACAAATAGCCGTAAGTGTTTTGACCGCATCATCATTGGCCGGAATCGGATAGTCGATTTTAGACGGGTCTCCGTTAGAGTCCACGATTGCGATCACGGGGATATGTTTGCGGCGCGCCTCGTTGACCGCAATCTTGTCGACGGTTACATCCGTAACAAAGATCGCATCAGGCAAACGGCGAATGGTTTTTATTCCACCAATTGAGTCGTGCAATTTTTTTATTTGTCGTTGAACATCGAGCTGTTCTCTCTTGGTATATAAATCGAGTTTACCCTGGTCACGATCCTGCTCGAGGCGCTCAAGTTTTTTTAGCAGATCCAACACGGTATTAAAGTTGGTAAACAGTCCGCCCAACCAACGACCGTTGACGTAGGGCGACCCGGACTTGATCGCAGCGTCGAGGACCGGCTTTTTGGCCTGAGCTTTGGTTCCGACAAAAAGTAAGACACCACCGCGTCGCGTAAGGTTGAGCGCAAACTCAGCCGCATGCGCCAGCTGTTTGCGGGTTTGTTCCAGATTAATAATGTGGACACCCTTGGACTTGTTAAACAAAAACGGCGCCATTTTTGGGTGCCACCGAGAGGTCCGCTGCCCAAAATGAGCACCGGATGCTAAGAGATCTTTTAGAGATGGAATGGTTATCATGAGGTACCTTTTAGTGAGCGGGTGTCCCGTCAGGCAGAACATTTGCTCCTTCCGCTCTCTTCTCGCTGCTACGGGACCCTCTATAGCGGGGAGCCACTCCGGCTCGCCCCGAGGGCAGGTCCGCTGCAATCCAAGAGCGTGTTTGGATTAGTTAACTCGCCGTAGCCTAGCAGGCTGCCCGGTATTGTCAATGCAGGCGGGCTGGTTTTAAACGGGGGCGGCGGGCTCGCTATGCCTGCGGGTTCGACAAGAGCCTCCGCAGGCGTTTTT
>JAUYIX010000061.1 GCA_030688115.1 bacterium | reverse complement strand
TAACAGCTCACGCCACGAGCTGACGACCACGTAATTCCACTGTTACCAGTGGCGCGGACTATACCATCATCCACATACGCTCAGCTGAACGTATATGGAGACCAGCGTTTTATGGAGTTATTTATGAATCTCTCCATCTGCCTCTTTATCGAGACAAGTCTCTACGGGGCTACATTTTGCAATTTCACTGACCACGGTCTGATTTGGGTAACGAATGCTGTTGCACTAGTACGGCTAATGTACAAAACAAACGTTCTCGCTGCTTTGTATTGGTAAACCGTTGCTTTATGCAAACAGAGTTGCTCGAGCAAAACTAAATCGGTCTCCGCTTCTTTGCGATTACTATACGTAATACGCAGATCGCGTCGTCGATCGTCTGCTACCGAGCCATCACCATCAAATCTCCCTGCAAAGTAGGCCATAATCCATTTTTTAGGCAATTGTGCCACTTCCTGTTCAGCATTTTGGAACAGTCGTAATAATGGACGACTATTCACATAGTACTGATAGGCGACCTGTCGTGCTCGTCGCATCGGGTATGTCGGAACATCGACTTTTGGCGCTATGCCAATCGGATGGTAGATCCGCATTCGCATACGATCCTCGGGAAGATGTCTTCTCAAGAATCGTGCAAACCGATCAATCAGCCGTTTGTCTACGTTCGTAATTCCGATGCTACTGGAACGGTAATAACCGTCCGCGCACCACAGGCCAAAAATGTAGGCCGCTTCGCTGTCAGTGACTAAAGCAAGTAATGAGCTTCCCACGGGGTTAACCTTTTGTTTCAACATGTTCATCCATTGTAGCGGGCGAACATTAAGAAATAGTGAAGGCATTCTCCGTTATGAGCTGGTTTTTAACTAAGCGGATTACTCCGAATAGGGTCGAAAAATCAACCATGCAACACCTGTCTAGCACCCTCGAAGGCTTCCTCTGTTTCCAGAGGCGTGCAGCTAGATGTCTAGCCTAGGTAAGGTTCTTCGTTCAGTATCGAATTAAACCACATGATCCACCGCTTGTGCGGGCTCCCGTCAATTCCTTTGAGTTTTAGCCTTGCGGCCGTACTTCCCAGGCGAGGTACTTAACGCGTTAGCTTGCGACACTAAAGCCGTCGAAGGCTCCAATGCCTAGTACCCATCGTTTACAGCGTGGACTACGGGGGTATCTAATCCCCTTCGCTCCCCACGCTTTCGTCCCTGCGTGTCAGGTATTGAATAGCTGATTGCCTTCGCAATTGGTGTTCTTCCCGATATTAACGCATATCACTGCTACACCGGGAATTCCATCAGCCTCTCCAAACCTCTAGTCTTACAGTATCGAACCCGGGTCGGTGGTTGAGCCACCGGATTTCAAGTTCGACTTATAAAACCACTTGCGGACGCTTTACGCCCAATGATTCCGGAAAACGCTCGAGGTCTCTGTATTACCGCTGCTGCTGGCTGACTTTTTGGCTCTACAAAGCCAATACTTTGTATGCAAAGTCTGGATGTATATGTGGCTGAACGGTTTTTATGAACCGTTCCATGCTCTTTGCAGGCACGTAAAGCCTGTAATACATCTTTCCTCGCATCTGACACCGACAAACGGACATTTCGATTCCGAAGTTCCGTTTAACGGTGTTGGCTAGTAGAACGCAATCTCTGTATGGAAAACAGTACGTTGCGAACATCGCGTTCCAGTGATATCGGCTACGTCTATCGAGTGTTCCATCGTCCTGATACCAAATGGCCAGTGATAATGGATTGTCGAGTAGTTCACCAATATTTTGTGGAACTCGTTTGATTCCTTCGTTTGGGTAGAACAGTTGCCGTAATTGTCCAATGTCATGTCGACTTGGAATCCGAAAGTAATGTTGTGAATACTTTTGGATCACCTTGAGTTTTTGAGGACCCAGGGCGCGTAGCTCATGTTTTACCCATTTGAGAAAACGAAGTGACTTATCGTTGTATTTTAGTTGGAACGAAGCTCTATCGTCTTTAGTCAGCGCATTGAGCCAACCATCGCCGAGAATCGAGCCAACAAGAATATCCTGTTCGTGTTTTTCCATCAGATTTCGTCGGACTATATCATCATCTCCTTAACAAAAGTTAAAGAGAGTTTCGCGTGTAGTCTCTGAGGAGCCCGACCAATAAGGATCGGTTTCCTGCTGATTGTCTTGCAACCTGTACCGGGGCAGCGATGCGCCCTTCATAGGTTTTGCGTTCGATTTTCACTGGTTGAACTTTGCGCCTTAAGCGCTTTCGGTTCATCCGAGTACGAACACATTGACAAGGTGTTCCAGCATATAGCGAAATTTTCTTATGACCTATCACTAGATCAACTCTGCGCCGACTCACCTAAGAGTCCACAGAGTTAGCAACCTCTTATTCCTGCAGTACAATCAGATCTTTTTCCTGCAGAAAAGCGGTTTACACTCCGAAGAGCTTCATCCCGCACGCGGCGTCGCGTCGTCAGACTTTCGTCCATTGCGAACGATTCCCAACTGCTGCCTCCCGTAGGAGTGTGCACCGTATCTCATTTGCACTGTGGCTGATCATCCTCTCGGACCAGCTACCCGTCATAGCCTTGGTAGGCTTTTACCCCACCAACAAGCTGATAGGACGCAGGCTCCTCTCAAAGCGCCCGAAGGCTTTAATGGACAGACAAAAGTCCGTACATCACATCCGGTATTAGACCCGCTTTCGCAGGCTTATTCCAAACTTTGAGGCAGATTCCCACGTGTTACTCACCCGTTTGCCACTAGCGAGTAGTTCCCGACATCCGTCGGGCTCGCCCGTTCGACTTGCATGTTTTAGGCACGCCGCCAGCGTTATTCCTGAGCTAGGATCAAACTCTCAAAAAAGAGAATCTGTGTTAGTACCGATTGGACGTTTCAGGCAGAACCTGTCGTCTCCAATCAATCACAAACCCTAGAGAATTAACGTTTGCTTTTTATTCGTGTCCGCCTCGTGGATCCAGCATGTGCTGGCGAGACTGACACGGTCTTAATCACGTTTCAGTTGTCAAAGGTCATGGCTGAACCGGTCCGGAGCCGGAGCTCTTTGGATCGATCAGTCTCGAGCTCCACTGAGGGAGATCGGTGCGTAGCTCGGCCGGGCGCGTCGGAGTTGAGTTGTACTACCTGGTCAAACCGTGAGGCAGACCAGTGATAGTCGCAGGCGGCGGGTTTCTCTCACTCGTGGTACCAGGCAGAACATGCGAGAGACGCTTTCCGTTGCGTGAGGACAATACTAGGAGAGGTGCTGTGGTCTGTCAAGGCGTGCATTTAATTATTGGACTTGCGGACCATGACCATTGACCACACGCACAGTACGTGCTAAAAACACTCGTTTTATGACATCCATCGCGACAAAACCTTCAGGGTCAAAATATTTACTCAAGCGGTTCTACCAAAAGACAATCGGCCGATTTGCCCCCGGCTATGAGCAAGAGCTGGAGCGCGCTGTTGGTGATTGTCGTACGCTTTTAGATGTTGGGTGTGGGGCCTACTCGCCGATCAAAAGTTTTAGTGCTCAATCAAAGCAGCGGCTAGACGCAACCGGTGTCGATGCCTTTGGGCCGAGCATCGAGCGCAGCCGCGCTGACGGGATCCACAATTACTATGTACAGATGGATATTCTCAAGATCGCTGAGCGTTTTGCGCCGACGCGGCCCGGTGCTCGGCATTTTGAGTGTGTCTTAGCCTCGGATGTAATTGAGCACTTGCCTAAGGAGGATGGCTACAAACTGCTCGACCAGATGGAGTCGATTGCCGGCAAGCGCGTGGTCGTCTTTACCCCCAACGGGTTTGTGCGCCAGGGCGAGTACGACAAAAATCCTTGGCAAGTGCACCGCTCGGGCTGGACCCGGGCAGAGTTTGAACAGCGCGGCTACCGCGTGATCGGTATTGGCGGTCTTAAACGGCTCAAGGGCGAGTACGGAGCGATCCGTTTTTGGCCCACGCGTGTCTGGTACGTGATCGCTGATCTGACGCAGCGCTTTGTGCGTGGTCGGCCGGAGCACGCCTACCAACTGCTCGCCGTTAAGGAGATGCGCCCCACTCCTACCGTTAGTTAGTCTTTTTGGTCTGGTTTTTCCAGAGTGCAGAGAGTTCCGCACGATGCTCGCATGGTACGATACAGCCCATGGCAAAAACATGGGACGCTATTGTTATCGGTGCGGGGCCGGCGGGGTTGACCGCCGCGACGTACTTGTCGCGTGCTGGTCTCTCGACTCTCGTCTTTAAAGACAAAGAGGGTAGCAACTTACTCAAGGTGCCCATGATCGGTAATTGGTTTGCGGCTCCGGCGGGTACCACCGGTCCAAAACTTTTGCGTTTGGGAGAACAGCAGACACGTAAGTACGGCACCCGCATCGTGGTGGAGGAGGTTGTAAAATGCCGGGACTGTTCACTCATGTCGGCAGCCGACAAAAAGAAACATGGGGTGGGCAAGGCGCACTTTATGGTTGTGACAGAAAAGTCACGCTACCTAACCAACGCCCTGATAATTGCCGTGGGCATGCAGATCAAATCGGCCGGGATCACAAACGAGTTTAAATATATCGGTAAGGGCGTGGCGGTATGTGTGGCCTGCGACGGGCCGTTTTTCAAAAATAAAAAGGTCATGATCGTGGGGGCGGGTAATCTGGCCGCCAGCGAGGCGCTGGAATTGCTGGCGCACACGTCCCGGGTGCAGATCAACACCAACGGTGCAAGTACCTTGATTGAGGCCGGTCTCAAACGCAAGCTAAAAAAAGCCGGTGTTGCGCTCGTCAACAAAAAAGTTGCCGCTGTAACCGGGGCAAAGTGGGTCGAGCAAGTTGAGTTCATGGATGGCACGCACGAGCGTATCCAAGGACTTTTTTTGGCGACCGGCACCGCCTCGGCCGTAGACTTTGCCAAGTCGATGGGACTCTTGATGCGTGATAACTCACTCGAGGTTGATAAATTTGGCAGAACCAGTGTGGCCGGTGTCTGGGCGGCCGGTGACGTAATCGGTCCGCCTCGTCAAATCGGTAAGTCGGTCGGTGACGGTGTACGTGCCGCTATCGATGTTATCGAGCAAGTCCGCGGCGGATCGTATGTCGACCACCGCGAGGACTAGCGTGCGGACTTTTTTTGTGAGTGCTGTTTGCGCCAGGCGGCAATTTTAGCGTGGTCGCCCGATTGCAATACATCGGGTACTTTATACCCTCTAAAGTCTGCGGGCTTGGTGTAGTGCGGATACTCAAGCGTCTCGTCCGTGCCGTGACTCTCTTGGACTAAGCTCTCCTCCTTGCCGAGCACACCCGGCACCAGTCGGGCGGTTGCCTCGATGACGGTGAGCGCCGGCAGCTCTCCGCCGCTCAATACGTATGGTCCAACCGAGATCGTGCGGTCAACCAGATGCTCTCGCACACGCTCGTCGATGCCCTCATAGCGACCGCAGATAATTACAAGGTGATCGAGTTGGGATAGCTCACGAGCAATCTTTTGGGTCAGCGGCTCGCCCCGCGGATCCATCAGGATCACTTGTGTGTTTGTAGGACGCCTATCGCGCGGACCTACCAGTGTCTCCACCGCCTTATAAATCGGTGGCGCCATCAGCACCATGCCGGCCCCTCCTCCGTAGGGCGTATCGTCGACTTGGTTGTGGCGGAGCTCGGTGTAGTCGCGTAGATTTAGCGCCTCGATCTTGATCGCACCCGCTTTTTGACCGCGCCCCAAAATAGAAGCGCCGGCATAATGCTCAATGACTTCAGGAAAAATCGTAATAACCGAGTACTTTTTGGGCGTTTTATCCATGTGGTTCATCCTGCCTCGGCTGATCCAAAAAGAAAAGACCGCCTTTGTGGCGGTCTTTTCAGAGTAATAGGACTAGATCTTAAGATCGTCCATCGGGTTGGACTCGGGTTTTGCCTCCGGCATACCCTTGTCGCTTTGGTCCTGAGAACCCATGTCTTGGTCCATCGGGCCTTGCATTGCATCACCCATCGGGGCGCCCATTTGGGAGTCGCCCCCCATTGAGGAGGCGCCCATGCCCATATCGCGATCATCGCGACGAGGACCACGCATTTCGCGAGAGCGCTTACCGCCCTCAGGCTCGAGAACCTTGAGGTTAACGCGCGCGTCGTTTTTTGCACCAATCACGCGGAGTAGCGTGCGGATCGACTTAGCTGTTTGGCCTTGGCGCCCGATTATTTGTCCCATATCCTCTGGGTTTACACTCAGAGTTATAAGAACACCCATCTCATCGATGGTGCGCTCGGCCTTTACGTCGTCTGCGTGGTCAACGATTGACTTAACCACGTACTCGACGAATTCCTGATCGGCAAATCTTTCTGCCATGTCTGTACGATTAGTAGATTAGTGCTTTGATTGAACGCTTTGCAGCGCACTTAAAGCACACCAACGTTAGCACATAAAACCCTCGGTGTCAATGATTTGACCGGGCTGAGCCCGCTATTTCTTTTCCGGCTCGGGCTCTTTATTCTCTTGTTTGGGAGGTTCGGGCTTGGCTTGAGCTTTTTGTTTAGCCTCGTTGCGAGCTTTGATGTCTTTAGCGACCTGGTCCTTCCAGGCGCGCTTATCGCTTTGTCGTTTTTTTGCCGCTTCACGACGTTTGCGCTCATGTAAAACCTCCGGCGCTTGCTCGACTTTTAGCAAATCCTGTTTAATCAGGAGTTCTGCCAGAGAGAGCGTTGGCTGAGCACCCGCCTTGAGCCAGTGATCGAGGCGCTCTTTGCTGACGTCAACTTTGGCAGGCTCGGATTTTGGGTCAAAGGATCCAATAATCTCGAGCGCGCGAGAAACCGGCGCGCTGGTTTTTTCTTGGACTACGATGCGGTAGGAGGGCAAATTGACGCGTCCTACGCGTGCAAGTCTTATCGAAAGCATGGACGTGAGCCTACGACGTCAGAGAGCATGTGTCAAGCAGCTACCTTCTGGAGACTGCCATCCGCGTCCACGGCATCCAATTTGACCGAGAGCAGCTTGGAGACCCCGTCTTTTTGCATGGTCACTCCGTACAATATGCCGGCTTGGCGCATGGTTTCGCGGTTGTGCGTAATCGTAATAAATTGCGTCTTGCTCGAGAGGCTTTTAATAATTTTGGCAAAGCGTCGGCTATTGGCCTCGTCAAGCGCGGCATCGACCTCATCCAAAATAACAAACGGCGAGGGTTTGGTCGCTAAGATGGCCGATAGGAGAGCGATCGAGGTGAGCGCTTTTTCTCCGCCGGAGAGCATGCCGATGCCCTGTAGTTTTTTTCCGGGAGGGTTGGCGCGGATGTCGACTCCCACGATACCGTCCGAGGCGCGCAGTTTTTCCAGCTCTTGGGTTATCTCGTCGTCCTCTGATAATGGCTCTGTCTCACCAGGATTTTGCGAGTCCGGTAGAACCGGTTTTTTTCTTGTCGCTCTGAGGGGCAGGAGTTTGGCGGTTCCGCCATCGAACAAAACTTTGAAGGCCTTATCAAACTCACGATTGATCTGCTCAAGCGATTTGGCAAAGCGTTGATGAATCTGTGTATCGAGTTGACCAACAACCTCGCGCAGTTTATCGGAGGCACCGCTAAGGTCTTGTGACTGTGTGGTCAAAAAGTCAAAGCGCCCTTGCGTCTCTTTAAACTCCTCGAGGACGGTCTCATCGATACCGCCGGACATGGCAACTTTTTTGCGTAGCGTATCCAGTGTGTTTTTGAGAGCTTGACGATCGGCCGGGGGTAACTCCTGTCCACCACCGCGGGAGATTGTTGCGGCTGCGTCAGCGCCAAGCAGGTCTTGTGCCTCGGTCAGCAAATCCTCACGATGAACATCATATTTACCCTTAGCGACATTTAGCTGCGATTGGTGATCCACGGTAGCAGAGAGATCGGAGCGCAAAGTTGTAACCCGCTCGAGACTCTCTCTATTTTTTTTACGGATCTCGGTTGACATAACGTCCAGGTCGCTAAGCTCATGCTCAAGCGCTCTAACTTGTTCGTCATGCGTTGCACTGCGCTGCTCAATATCTTTAAGATCGTCGCTCAATCCCTCGAGCGCCGCCTGTCGTGCTCCTTGGGCGCCACCTTTTTGGGATCCCGCCACTTGTCGTTTGTAGTCCTTAATAGTTTGGTGGAACTGTCCGATCTGTTTTTGGAGCAGGCGATGCTCTGTCTCTCGGCGCGCTAATTGTTCTCGTGTTCCGGCTAGCCCGGCCAATAACTCGTCACGGGCCTCTAATACGCGGTCTAACTCCCGGTTGAGCTGGCTGGGGTCGATGGGCCGGTCACTCTTTAGGCGCGTGGTCAGCAGCTCGAGGTGCGCGCGCGGCTTGCCGGACAGTTCTATCAGATCCTGAATCTCATCGAGCGACTGGATGTTTTTTAGAGAGGTCACGAGCTGGTTGTACGACGTGGTTAACTCTTTAACGATAGCGGCGAGTTCGCGATGGTCGATACTTTTTGTCGGCCGGCTTTTGACCAGTTTTTCTCTGAGCTGTTTGATCTTTTCTGATGTCTGGGCGCTCTCCCTCTCAGCGCGGGTTACGTGTTCGGTCAGTTTTTCTATCTCGGGGACGAGGCTGGCGGCCCGTCGCACTAACTGGTTAAGTTTTGCCTCTTGCTCTGCGATTTGTCCGGGAAGCATCGACACGTCAGCCGGTAAATCGCGCTCTTGTAGGCTGGCTTGTTTGCGACGAGTCTCCGCGCGCTCGGACTCCAACTCATTGAGCGTTTGGCGCGCTTGGGCCAGTCGCTCTTGGACCAAAGTGCGTTGCTCTACCAGTACTTGGTCCTCGGCGGCGCTGTGCGACTGCTCCAGTTTTGCGATCTGTTGCTCCAGCGTGGCGCGTTGCGCACTAACTTTGCTAAGCTCGGCGGTCTCTTCTTTTGCGGCAGCGTCCAGCGCGGCCAGCTCGGCCCCAAACCAAACCAGGCTTTTTGTGCGTAGCTCTTGCTGCAATTGCTCTCGGATGCTGGCCCGGTCGGCTTGTCGCTTGAGGCTGGCTAGACGGGGTCGTATTTCTTTTACCAAATCCTCTACGCGCACAAGATTGCGTCGCGTGACCTCAAGTTTACGTAGGGTCTGCTCTTTTTTGGTTTGGAACTCTTTGACTCCGGCCGCCTCCTCAAAAAACTCTTTGCGCTCGGCCGCACTTGCCCGTAAAATCGCGTCAACTTGTCCTTGTCCGATTACGGCGTAACTACGCTCTCCCAGTCCGGCTTTAACCAGTAGCTCATGGAGGTCACGTAGTCTCACTTGGGCACCATTGATCTCGTACTCGCTATCGCCTGATCTAAAGAGTCGGCGTGTAACCGCAACCTCAGACCCATCCACGGGCAGTGTGCCGTCTGCATTATCAAAGATAAGAGTGACCTCCGCCAAACTATGACCCGCGCGCAAGTGTGAGCCCGCAAAGATGACGTCTTCGCTTTTTTTACCGCGCAGTGTCTTAAGGCTCATCTCGCCTAAAACCCAACGCGCGGCGTCGGCAACATTACTTTTGCCGGATCCATTAGGCCCCACGATGGCGGTCACACCTCGAGTAAATTCAAGGGTTGTCGGCAGCGCAAAGCTCTTAAAGCCGTTAACGTACAGCGACTTTAGATGCATACCTTGATGATGCTACCACAATGACCTAGAGGACCGCGATGAGGATAGCTAAGATCATTACCAACCCAAACATGAGTTGCATCACGATCCCACCTAAAACCCCTAAAAGGCTGCCAAAGGCCGTCCGCAAAGACTGTTTGGCGGTTTTTCCGGCTGCTAGGAGTTCAAACAAAAAGGCAAACAAAAAGGGGAATATGGCCAGGCCTATCGGTCCACCGACAAAAATGCCGACAAACGATCCGATGATCGCACCGGCAACACCCCAACGAGAACTACCAAACTTTTTAGCACCAATACTGGCCGCCAGGGAGTCCAGGAGTTGGGCCACTACCGCGATAACAGCCAGCGAGATCAGGACCCGGGCGCTGATCTCCTTAAAGTCGGTGACCCACCCATAGGTCAGGGCTCCCAAAAATATCATGGGAGTGCCGGGCAAAATAGGGAGGAGGGTACCGAGCAGTCCGGCGACGATGAGCAACAGAGCAACGCCGGTACCGACCCAATAGGTCCAGTCGATGCTGGTCAGGTCCATGATTACTCCCAGTTGCGCTTACGGAGGGCATCCGCGGCGGCATCCAGCTGTGCATTTTGCTTGGATGTCCCCTCCCCGACCCCGGCCAGTTCTTTTTCGATGTAGACGCCAACTTTAAAACGCTTATCATGGTCGGGCCCAAAAGACTCGATCACTTTGTATTGTGGCGTGACGTGGCAGAGCTCCTGTGCTTTTTCTTGGAGCTGAGACTTTGAATCAACGTAGGATTTTGTTTTGAGGATTTGCGGGAGTTCTACCAGCAGCTCACGCTCAATAAAAGTTTTAGCGGCATCAAAGCCTTGGTCGAGATAAATAGCACCGGTGACCGCCTCAAATGAGTTGCCGAGGATATAGTCGCGGGCGCGCCCCTCATCCTTGGCCTCCCCTTTTGATAAGTGCAAGTAATCCTCAAAGCCCAGACGCCGAGCAGCCTGTGCGATCATGCGCGAGTTGACCAGGGCACTGCGCCAGTTGGTTAAATCACCCTCTTGATTGGGATAGCTGCGATAGAGGTGCTCGGTGACGACGAGTTCCATGACTGCGTCCCCCAAAAACTCGAGCCGCTCATTGTGTTGGAGCTCAAAGTCGGGGTTCTCGTTGAGGTAGGAGCGGTGCACCAAGGCCTGACGCAGGAGCTCCTGATCATTAAATTGGACCTGGACTATTTTCTCGAGGTCTGCAAAATCTTTTTGTGGTTGCGGCATTGCTGCTCCGGTTAAGAGTTAGGTTGAGCAGGTTTTGGTGGTGGGGGCGCTGGCGTTGGGGGCGGCGCTTGCGGCGGCGGTGGCGCTGGCGGTGT
>JAUYIX010000058.1 GCA_030688115.1 bacterium | reverse complement strand
TGACTATCCCATTAGATATTCCGCGCGAGCAGCAATCCGTTATCGCAGTGGCTGGACTGGTGGCCGTGCTCTGGTTTACCGAGACCATCCCGCTTTTTGCCACAGCCATGATCATCCCGGTACTCTTGGTGGTCAATACGGGCTTGCCACAAAAAGATGTTCTACATGCATTTGCTGATCCAATTATCGGGCTGTTTTTTGGCTCATTTGTCTTGGCAATAGCCCTAGCTAAGTATGGGTTTGATTTACGCATTGCCCATTTGCTGTCCAGGCTTACCAAGCGATCGCCCCGTAAATTACTGTTTGGGGTTATCACGATCGCGGCACTGTTGGGCATGTGGATCAGTAATACCGCGACGGTCTCGCTCTTACTGCCAATCATTATGTTGTTTGTAGTAGCCAAACGTGGCAGAACAAAAATGCCTCGATTTACCAAGGCCTTGTTGTTTGGTTTGGCGACGGGCGCTGCGGTTGGTGGCATGGCGACGCCGGTCGGAACAGCGCCTAATGCGCTGGCTGTGCGCTATCTGGCGGATGCCTCCATATCGCTCAGCTTTGTCTCTTGGTTGACTATCGGTCTGCCCTTGGTGGTACTGCTGGTTCCGACAATATGGCTTACGCTAATTACGCTTTTTAAACCGGAGATAAAACGACTGCCCGATGTTAAGCACGCAAGGCAACTCTGGTCGACAAACGAGGTGCTGTCTCTTGTAATCGTCGTCATAACGATAATCCTCTGGCTCACTGAGCCGCTGCATGGCATCACAACCCCGATCATAGCGGTCGCTGCCGCATTTGTAATTTTTGCCTCGGGGCTGCTCAAGCCGGCCGACCTAGCTAAGTTACCTTTTAGAGCACTGATCTTGTTTGGTGGCGGGATTGCGCTCGGGGACGCTATGGTCGCAACTGGCGTCACCGACTCGATCGTATCTTGGCTCTTTGAAATCATTGGACAGCAACATCCCTACGTTATTTTACTTGCACTTATCCTGTTTGCCATTGCGATCACTACCGTTGCCAGCAACACGGCTACTGCCGCCCTGCTGGTCCCGATTGTGCTTAGCATCGCATTAGCGGCGGGTGTTGATCCGTTGCCCCTGGTCATAGGTGCCACACTGGCCCTCTCGATTGATTTTATTTCTCCGGTCGGAACCCCTCCCTCAACGCTGATCCATGCCACGGGATTTGTGCACGTGCGCGATTTCCTTTATGTCGGCACATTCATCACCGTGATCGCGGCCTCACTGCTCTTTACCGTTATTACGCTTTACTTTGTTCTTTAGTTGCAAAACCAGGCAGAACCGCCGGTTCTACCAGCCAGGGTTGTTTTTGTAACAATGACAAATCGGACAATAAGATTTTACCGATGTACAGATCACTCAACGCACCACCGGCTGCGATAAAATTAATAACATCACGTCGACCGGCCAGGTACACATAGTCCTTGGTAAATCCGCCATGTTCTGCCGTGTTTATCAGCCCACGCTTAACTTTTGCTGCCACGCTAAACGAGAAATGATCGCTAAACTGCAATGTTTTCATGTGCTCAAATACCTCCCTAAATGAGGCATGTTGCGCCGTGTCGACGGCGATAGCATTACGCGACCAAAAGCGCGCAGGCCGGTGAAAAAGCTCCGGATGCTGCGACTCGACGTTGTAGGCGGCCAACCCCTCCTGTGTACGCGTATACCCGGCAAACCCCAGCACAAAAATGTCCAGTGGCTGAGCTTGTCCATTTACCGTTGTTAGCACATGTGTCTCTATCTCGTGTGTGATAATCGGGCCCAAGCGAGAGACATTAAGCACGGCGTTGGCATGGACGTAGACCGTTTTTATAGAGGCCCTGACGATCACTCCAGAAATAATATCGGTGGTCATGACGACCTTCCAGTCGCTGAGATTGTATTGGGAGAGTACGTCCCGTAAGTTATGGGCCACGGTTTGACTGGACAAGACCGACTGTTTTTTGTCCGATTGAGGCTGCAATGGATTGGTGGCCCCCATCAGATCATGTGCATCTTGCAATATCTCCTTGTCGGGAAGACCGTAAATCTCTTTACTGTGCTCAGAAAAAGCCGCGCTGCCGATCGATTGAAGCAACCGCATCTTAGCGATACTCTCGACCCTTTTTTTGTCCAGCAGCTCGCCGATAGGAGTGCGTGGTACATCGACGGCGCGTAGTTCCGCTATCAAACGGTCGTAGTCTACACCGGGAGGTCGATAGCTAAATAGCGGGTTTTTTATCTCGCCGTTCAAAAAACGCTTTTGCTCGGTGTGCAGGTTGGTGGGTGTAAGTAATTGAACCAAACTAAAGCGCTGATCAACGACGGCGATCGCTTTGTCTGCTTTGGTCTCTGCTGGACTGGGGAGGGGAGGTTGATTGGGGGGCGAGAGTGGACTCATAGATTATGTAACGCTAACCTCAAATGAGATAGCGAGCAACCGGCCTTGAAATGCAGCCCCGAACTCGCTACCGTGGAGGTATGACTTCTCCAAAACACGTGGCCCCCAAAAAACCTGCCAAACCCGCCCACGTACCTGGCGCTAAGCCGCACGGAGCAATGCTGCTGGACGTTTTGTTTGGTAATGACGAGGCCGCCTATGAGCAATTTGTTGAGCAGGATGTTGCTGCGGCGGTTGATTTTGCAAAAAAAGAGCTATCGTATCACGAGGCCCTTAATCGGTTGGGGGACAACCAAGTTGACCCCGTCGAGATAGTCGATGAGGCCATCGCTCGGTTATTGGAAGAAAAACGTGGAGCACGGCTCAGTCTCGGAAAAAAATTACAGGGCCTTGTTGCCGAGGTGGTACCTGAGGACACCTACCAGATTGAACAACGCGAGCGTCGTGAACTGTCAGTTGAGGGCAACATTAAGGACCCCGCAGAGGAGGACGGTTTTAGGACGATCGGTGAGCACGTTCTTGATTTTTGGCAGCCGGATAAGGATGACAGCATTTACCAATTTATCGCCGATCCAGACGTCCCAACCCCGGCAGAGATCTTAGACATGAAGGATCAACAAACCCTGATTTATCGGGCACTTGCCGCTTTACCGCGGCAGTGGCGGGAGAGTTTTGTTTTAATTGCTGTCAGCGGTTGGACTCCGCAGGAGGTTGCGCTCTGGCGCGACCAAACGCTTGATCAGGTAAAACGTGAGCTCAGCGCCGCGCAAAGTTTTGTGCGAGAGCGATTGCGTGAGCAAGGCCAGCTGGCTGATCGCCAACCACGTCCAGGCCCTCACCAACACGAGCGTGGCTAGCCCAAAAAAATATAGTTGGCAGGAGATCCGTAAACATAGTTCGGACAAAAGCGCCTGGATTGTAATTAAAAATACGGTTTACGACGTCACAGACTATATGGCAGAACATCCCGGCGGCCCCGAGTGGATTCTAGACTGGGTTGGCAAAGAGGCCGATGAGGCCTTTGACACCAAAGGCGGGATGGGACAAGAGCACTCCGTGTTTGCCCTCGAGATTTTAAAAAAATATAAAATCGGGGTCGTGGATAAATCGTCATGAACCCGCACTTCACGATCGGACCGCTGACCGTCTACTATTACGGACTGATTGTGGCGCTGGGGCTGATAGTGACGTATCTGTTTGCACGAGTGCGCGCACCGCGCTATCACGTTCCGCCGGCACTGCTTGATAGCGCGCTTTTTGTGACGGTGCCGCTGGGAGTGATTGGGGCGCGACTTTATTTTGTTTT
>JAUYIX010000048.1 GCA_030688115.1 bacterium | reverse complement strand
GTAGCCCAACCGTGGACACTAAACTGTCCTCTACCCCAAAGATAAAGTTACGTATGTAGGAGGCGTCGACCTTGCCCCTCGTGCGACTAAACGGGATCTTGACCATCGTCAACCACAATTGTACCAGCCATCACGTCCGCGTGCGCACTACAATGATAGGGATAAGCACCCGCTTGCTCAAAGGTATGGCTGAACTCATCGTCTAAGTTAAGTTTGCGCGAGTTCATGTCAAACTCATAGGTGTGATAAGGATGCGTGTCGGTGTTGACGTAGTGTTCAAGCCCTTCCAGGTTTTTCCAGGTTACGGTGGTACCGGGAGAGACGATCACGTTGGCCGGGTTAAACGCGAGCTGGTCTAGATCAATTGACACGGTCGGTTGTCCGCGTAGATCCGTAAACGCCTCAAGAGCTGCGCGATCAACTGCAAACTCAAGACTGCCCTCCTGGCACTGCTCATCGCCAAAACAGATCGTAAAGTCGGCGCGATAGGACCCATCCGCAAGCTGCTGGTCCAAAGGCAAACGGACGGTGGTGGCAAGCTCATCGATGAGTGGTTCTGCCGAGGTGATTACCTCACCCGACTCGGACTGCAAAGTAAAGCTCTCAACGCGGGTAACGTCACTGGTAAAGTTGAGCACGACCGCAGTAGGACTTGCCGGCAAGGTAGAACCATCGAGCGGCGTACTATCAGCAAAAAAGCTCGCCTGCTCGCTCGGGGCGCTGGCTTGCTGAGAGCGAAACGTCCAAAAACCACCCACCGCGACCACGGCGAGGATAAAGATAATAATTACAAAGGAGTAGAGTCGTTGCATCGTTAACGTAGTGCAAATTCAAATTGGCCCGGGTGGCAGGTTTGGTCTGGCCAACAGGCGCTGTAGCTGACGGTATAGTCGCCGGGTGGCAGATCCGATACATTTTGTGTGAGCGTCAAAAGGTCTGCGCCAACGATCGGGTCCCCTACGGCGTACTCCGTGCCGCTTGCTGATTTGACCGAGACGGTCGAGGCTGGCTCGATGTCAAAGTTAAACGTAAACACGACTGCGTCCAGAGCGCTCGACAAAATGTCCTCATGCGCCGGGTTAGAGCTGACAAAGTGCGCGCTCTTGGTTTGCGTACCAAATGCCGGTGCTGGCAGCGACTCTTGTGGCTCTGAGAGTGGTGCTTCTGGGGTCGTCAACGTATCGACGATTTGCTGCTCTTGGACAGTCAAACTAGGTTGCTCGGATGCGGGAGGTTCGACCGCAGGTGTCACCGCAGGGTTGGTGTTGCGGGTACAACCGGCGAGCATAACGACTAAAGCGACCACGCTGGCTACGGCGTAGGTCTTTTTTGTGCTCAGGCTCATGGCCTTGGAGATTTTATTCATGTACCTAAGGTAGCATTTTTTTGATCGCTCGAACCAGCTCAGGAAAACAACTTGCTGCTTATGCATGTAAACATGTTACCACTGGCTGGGGAGGTAGGGATCGAACCTACGATGGTGGATTCAGAGTCCACTGCCTTACCGCTTGGCTACTCCCCAAAGCAGCCAGAGGCTACCAAGTTTTGCTGGCTTTTTCAATAAAAGCGGGCTATGTTGGCACAACAATCAGCATGCCCATGAAAATTGCCTCACACAACGTAGAGTTCCTTTTTGTCGAGGGCGAACACGAGCACTCGGGCAAAACCTGGACCTATACACCAGAGTACGTTGAGTCGCGCATAAACCACTTTGCTAAGCTGTTTGCCAAACTCGACGCCGATATTCTTTTTTTGCAAGAGCTCGCATCGCAAGCCGTCCTCGATAGAATCATCAATAAAAGTGGCATCCCCTATTTGTCATTTATGGCCGTAAGCGACAACTACGGAGTCGGCAACGCTGTGCTCTACAAGTCAAAAGACTGCGTCTGCGATTCGGTTCCCGCCACGACCAGCTTGCCCGTCTTTGTTGAGGGCGATCAAGACGCGATCGGCGCTCGCGTCTGGTCGCGCCGCGACTTTGTGCGGGTCACGACCAATTACAACGATAATCCGATTATGCTCATTGGGATCCACATTAAAGCGGGGTTTGCCATGCCCATTAAAAGTAAAAAAGACGTTGCCTACCCCATGGAGACGCAAATCGATCGTGCCGACGGCCTGATTCGGTCCGAGTTTTTCCGTTTTGCTCAGGCCCGTAAGGTCAGACAACTCGTGGACGAACAACTCCGAGATCCCAACGCTTCGGTCGTGGTGACCGGTGACTTTAACTCCGACGAGAAGTTTGCCCCGTATCGCATTATTACGGGCGAAATAAAAACTGCAGCAGACTCGCTTGCGTCAGCGGCTCAAAAAATCCCCGAGTCAGAGCGATTCACGGTACTTAATAAGGGCAAAAAGCTCCTCATTGATCACATACTATTTTCAAAAAACCTTGAACCGAGCGTCAAGGAAGTCGTGATCCTTAATAAAGATTTGAGAGAACATAAAAATGTTCATCCCTCACCGGCGTATGTAGAGAGTGATCATGCGCCACTTTTGCTCGAGCTCGCGTAATGTGCGAGCGCAATACGACCGACCCTAGACTTTGAGATAGCGGTGCACCGCCAAGTAACTTGAGAGAACCCCGAGCACAACGCCCACAAGAATCTCGCCAGCTATGACAAGGGCAAGGTTCTCCTGAATAAACGAGAAAACCTGGCTAGAAGTGCCAAAAAAGCTCTCGACCTTAGGCGCGATCCAAAGTAAGAGGGGCTGGATGATTGCTATGGTTATTAAGCTGGCCGCAAAGCCATACAAAAATCCCTCGATCAAAAATGGGCCGCGCACAAATCCGTTAGTGGCGCCGACGAGTTTCATGATCGCGACCTCCTCGCGCCGCGAGTGGATGGTCAACCGAACCGTATTAAACACTACCAGGACCGCAATCCCGGCCAGGATCGCCCCAACCGCAGCGCCGCCGGTTTTGGCCCAAATCGACAAACGCGAGAGTCGCTCAATTGAGTCGCGATTGTCATCATAATTTACTCGGTCAATAACTTGGCCGTCGACCATGCCAATCAGCTGATCGTTGATCGTGGCGTAAGCTTGTGGGTTGTCAGCATGGATAACGAGCGTGGTCTGCAATGGATTATCGTCGAGTTCTCCCAGCGAGGCGTTAATCAGCGGATTATCCACGTGCGCCTGGCGGAACCGCTCGAGCGCCTCCTCTCTCGAGACGATCGAGACACCAGAGACACCCTCGATATTACGAATCTCCGCCTGAGCGCCGGCAACCTGCTCATCAGAAGCAAGCGGATCAAAATAGACGCTGATGTCTACCTTGCTCTCGACACTCTGCAGGGCTACTCCCGTCAAAATATTTAGCAACAGAATTAAAGACGCGGCAACCAGCGTCAGTGTCGTGACAAATGTTGTTGCCACTGATAAACCGATATTGCGCCAATAGTTTTGCAGACCGCTACGCAATACACGACGCAACTGAAAGTACTCGACTTTTTGGTCCTTTGGAGTCTTGGGGGCCACTAGAGTAGGTACTTTCCCTCTTGCTCATCACGCACTATCCGGCCGCCATCAATGGTTACCACGTGTCGGTTAAGCCGGTTAACGATATCCGCATTGTGCGTGACCATCACTACCGTTGTGCCGGCTTGATTAATTTGCTCCAGAATATCAATGACCTCCTTAGCGTTAATCATGTCGAGGTTTCCGGTCGGTTCATCCGCAATCAGTAACCGTGGCGAGTGGATCAATGCTCGCGCGATAGCAACTCGCTGTTGCTCTCCTCCCGAGAGCTGCTCCGGAAAACTGTCACGTCGCTCTTTGAGTCCAACTATATCGAGCGTCTCGCTGACCTTTTTTTTGATCGTATCCGGTGCTCGATTGCCAGCGACCTCCATCGC
>JAUYIX010000038.1 GCA_030688115.1 bacterium | reverse complement strand
CAGCCGCCTAGTAGGTCATCGACCGAACGGCGTTTTTTTATGATCTAGGTATTGCACCACCGGTACTATAGCCTCAGTCGCTTCCACTTTTCCTCCTTAAATATACTCACGTGGTGCTACAATAACTTAATGCAGCAATTAGAAAAAATTAGCGTCGGTGAACTCTCCAAGATGGCAGAACAGATGTACGGCACATTTGTAAAAGCGGTTGTTGATCTTAATAGAGGGCTGCTTGTCGTGGATGCGGAGATGCACGCGGATGAGGAGCAATACTTGTTGGAGCAGGGCTCAAAGCAAGAAGACCTCTGGGGAATCAACTTATACCCCGAGCATTTTGGCACAGATAAATTTGTGGAGTTTGATTCTATGATTAATATTAAGCCCCGACAGAATAACCGCTCACGGTCAGTTGAGGATGCCGATATTAGAGAGAAGATTATGGTGATCGTGCGCAAAAAGATACTGTAGTGACGTCTCACCGGGTAGACCGAGAAAAGTGGGCTGCGTTAACTATTTTTGAACAGCTAGGCAATATTTACAGTGAAGTCGGACGGTCTCTAAAAGCAAAGCAGGCAGGAGACCAAGAGCGGGCGGAGCAAGCCATGTTCCGCGCTATCGATTTGTTTGACGCCACTGTAGAGGCTTTGCTTGCGAGTGGTTCTCCCCGGGTAAAAGAGGTGCTCCGCGCTAAAGAGCAGTATCTTGACGCGATGGCCGACCGCGAACCTGCTGCTCTGGATTTAGAAGGCCTAGACCGCTACTTTATGCAGTTTGCGATGGCGGCCCGCCTGCATCGGTAGCCGCGGCCCTGGTTTATTGTATTATGGCTTTATGCGGCTAAAATAGCTCGGATCGGCTAAAATGGCGCGATTAAAAAACGCCAGCCCCAACTCTAACAGTCAGGACTGGCGCACTCAAATTTAGGCGGCTGCGCTATTGTCAGCGCGTGAGTAGGCTCGTGAGCCCCTCATACGCCTGTCCATGCGCTCAAAGGTCTCGATCAGCCACTCTGCCTTTTGGTCGTCCGGCAACGTGGTTACTCCTGTATGGGCAAATACTGACACGCGGATGTCGACACCAACGAGCATATGGACGTCCCAAATAGTCTTAGCCCGGCGGTTTGAGCAATCGTTCTGCACCTCCAACACGCGCAGTCCGCGCATCTGGTTGCAGACCATCACAAAACCGTTTGTGCGGACTTTACCGATCACTCTGCCGTTTGCGTGCGCCTTGCCGCCTTGGCGGTGGCCCTCCGGCAAAATACAACCGGTAAACCCATCACGCTGTGCGAGACGCGCCGAGTCTCGCACTCGCTCTAAGTCCAGCGGATCTCCCTTGAGCCGCAAAAAAGCGGCGTCGACCGCAACCAGCGACCAACCCACGACCGGGACCCACCCCAATCCCTTTTTAGCAGCCCAGGTAACGTTGAGTTTAAGTCGCTTGGCCAGTCGCAGATACAGCAGTGCGTCCAGTACGTTTTGGTGGTTAGCTACCAAAACAAACTGTTCTCCCGGTGTCAGCAACAACTCAGGCGGAACATCCTCATGCAGCCGGATGCCGAGCATGGCAAAGGCCCATCCGCATATGTGGTAACCCCAATCGGTCAGCCAACCGGATGCGGCCAGCTTTACCGCCAGTCGGACCTGCTGCGCGCGCGTGCGATCTTTGTCGCGAGGAGCGCTAAGCGCACCTAGCGCGGCACTTATCATCCGCCACGCAAAGCTGGGCGTAAGGCAGAGCCCAAACTCCAAAGCAAACAGCACCAACGTGAGCGGAGCTGCGATCCAAGAAAAATAAATACGGCACAGTAGCGGTTGCAACCGCTGCGTCAGTACGTCGGTCATTGGCCGGGCCTCCTCTAGTTAGTCAAAGAGCAAGGTCAGAGGCTAACACGTACAAAGAGCGCCGGTCAAAGATCCAAAGCGAGTGTGTACAACCAAATGGTTCACATAATCCAGGCATGGTAGTAAACTGCCCGCATGACTAAAGGAGCCTCACTCACCATAGCGATCGTTGCTAGCGCCTTAGGCGGGCTGCTTGTCGGTGGTGCGCTGGTATTTTTTGTCATGGACTCACGCCAGCCCGGCATCGTCGTGTCTACTCAAGATCAAAGCGATTTAAATCAGACCGATACAATCTCTAAGAGCGCTGGCGACGACACGGCGGATGCGGGCACTCAGGATCTGAGTTCTGCCAGAACCGGCTGGGAGACATACTCCGACCGCTCCTACTTAGTCGATTTTGAATATCCACCCGAGTGGGCGCCGCTTGAGGTCTTTGACGATTACCAATCTTTTTTTAGTGATCTGGTATCGACCGAGGTTGAGTTTGCGGCAGGCGCGGCAGACTACCGTAGTCTCTCGATCAGCACATTGAGCGACCTGGAGTTCCTGGATTTAGAACCCGTTACCGACGCGGTAGCCACTCTTAAGTCCGTTTACGCCAGTAAAAATGCCGAGGGCATCGCCCAAGCTCCACTGCCGCTCCTGGTAAACGCAGGAATTTTTTACAACACCGATCCGGTCTACGTGCAAAGTGCCAGCGGATCCTATCGCGGGGTATACTACTTTGCGCAAATCGGAAACGGACTCCCGCAAACGGGACCGGAGATCCAACTGCCAGCCTTGGTAATGGTACTGACCAATGGCGATGAGGTGGTCCAGTTTACTACCGACATGGGTGTTGACCTTGATAGCCTGCTAGAGACTTTGTATTTGGGCACCTACACCAGCGCGGCAGGCTCGTGCAATGCGGGCTTTGCAGATCAGGCGACCGGCAATGAGGTCTGCACGCCGGCAAGCGAGCTGCAAAAAGAGCTGCAAGACAACTATCTCCCGCTGGCTGACAGCTTGCAGTAGCTATAGCCTCATGATTGGCAACCTGTTAGGCTGCCTAAATGATAAATGACCGGAGAGTCATCAGTGTTGCTGACCTGAGCAAAGTATATAAAGGTGGTTTCCGGGCTCTGGACCAGGTTAGCCTCGAGATTACGCGAGGCGAGGTCTTTGGATTACTGGGTCCCAACGGAGCCGGCAAGACGACGTTGATCAACATTATCGCAGGCCTCTCAAAAGCGACGAGTGGATCGATATCCGTCTTGGGCATGGATGTTGTTAAAGATTACAGGGAGGTTAGGCGCGCAATCGGGCTCGTGCAACAGGAGATCAATGCGGACTATTTTTTTAGCGTCCGAGAGATCGTGGCGATCCAGGCAGGCTATTTTGGTATCAAAAATCCCGGCCCGGCGGTTGAGCGTACTCTCAAAAGTCTTAATCTTTGGGACAAGCGGGATACTTCCGGGCGCAAACTCTCGGGCGGAATGAAGCGTCGCGTCATGATCGCCAAAGCGCTCGTACACGATCCGGATATTCTTTTTTTGGATGAGCCCACTGCGGGAGTTGACGTGGAGTTGCGTGACAACCTATGGAGATTAATTGGCGAGCTCAAAGCGCGCGGCAAGACAATTATTTTGACGACGCACTATCTTGAGGAGGCAGAACAACTAGCCGACCGGATTGGTTTGATTAACCAGGGGCGCATCATCCGCGTCCAAGACAAGGCCTCCTTGCTCAAAGAGTTTGGTTTAGCCCATGTCAGTCTTGAGTTAGATCAAGCTATGGGCAAGTTACCTCCCGCAGCCAAAGAACTGCACGGCAAACTCGAGGGCAACACGCTTACGGTTAACCATCTGGTTGATGTTGATGGCGTGCCCACCTTGCAAGATCTTATGGCGCAACTCACCGAGCAAAACATACGCATCAAAAACGTAACCTTTGCCAAGACCAGTCTCAATGACATCTATCGCGAGCTAATTAACGGGGAGCACCGGTCATGAACTGGACGGCTATCTGGGCGCTAACCTGGAAGGAGCTCAAGCGTTTTATTAAGGTGCCCGGCCAAACGCTCGGTGCCCCGGTCGTTACGACGTTTTTGTATTTTGTAGTTTTTTCCCTGTCGCTTGGTCGCGGCATGATCGAGATCCAGGGGGTCTCGTATACGGAGTTCATCATGCCGGGATTGATAATGATGAGCGTGATGACCGGTGCTTTGAGTAGTGTCTCGTCGGCATTGATGCTCTCTAAAATCATGGGCACGCTCTCGGATTTACTGGTGTCTCCCATGACCTACCTGGAGATGATATTAGGGTTTAGTCTCTCGTCGGTGATCCGCAGTATGGTTACGGCCGCACTGATTTACGGTACCGCACTATTTTTTGTGCCCTTTAAGGTAGAACATCCGATCTACTTGCTCGTGTACTTGGTCATCGTTGCCTTTGCATTTAGTGTGGCAGGATTAATCATCGGCATTTGGGCGGATACCTTTGAACAAGTCTCTATCTTTCCGACATTTTTGATTACGCCGTTAAGTTTTTTGGGCGGTATTTTTTATTCGATCGAGGTTTTGCCGGCGGTATTGCAAACGGTGTCGCGGTTGAACCCGCTACTCTATATGATCAATGGATTACGCTACGGATTTTATGGGGTCTCGGATGTTGATCCGACCTTGGCGTTTATCGTTGGGAGCGTTTTTTTGCTGGTACTGTCGCTGGTGATTTGGCGACTTTTTAGCACCGGTTATAAAATCAAGACATAGGCGATTAAACTGTTTGTGCGCATCCGGGCCGGATTAGTTGACCGGTTTGGCCGATGGGGTAAGCTCGTCGCGTATGACGTTGTCACAGCAGCCAGAACAAACTCAGCGGCACCTGCTCGCGGTTATCGTAGTTATAATTGCCGGGGTGCATGCGTTGCTTTTTGGCTATTGGATGGTGCGGACGGCCCTGCCCTTAACACTCTCACAGGCTGGCATCAAACCTGCACAAGAGATATTTGACCAACATGACCCTTACCAGGCAGTGCGGTCTTTTTTAAGCCAACGCAAAAAGAGCAATCAGCTGGCCGGTCTGGTGCTGGTGGGGGAGCGGGTCTCACCGCCCTCTCGGTTTGATCTTGAGGTTTATTACGAGCTTTATCCTGTTTTGCCTATAAAAGTGGCTCGCGGCAGCAACGAGTTAGCAGGTCTGGTCAAAAATGCGCAACGTCATGACGCCTTTATATCGGATAGCGTGCTGGAGCTTGACCCTACCGAGTTTGACCTGATTGCCGGCCAGGACGCCCATATCTATATAAAGCGATGACGATCTTGGTTTTAAAAACTATCGGGCTAATGGTGCTTTTGGGGGTCGGCGGGTTTGGCGGCATCGTCTGGCTGGTTCCGCGCTTGCGGCTCAATATTTTATTGACGGTCGCTCTGTCCCTGCTACTCGGTATCGCGGTCTACACCGGTTTGGCACAGACGTTGCTATTTAATGAGAGCTTTGAGTACGTGGACAAACTGGTCTGGTTGTTAGCGGCACTCGGACTAGCCAGCGCACTGGTTGCGGCCTACAAGTATAGGCAACGACTGGCGCAGCCGCTGCGTCCGCGGGTCTCTCATGTGGCGGTATTGGCGCTCTCGCTGGTAGTGTTTGCTCCGATTGCAATATTTTCTATTTTGTACCCGCTGACCGCTTGGGACGCAAAGATGATTTGGATGGTAAAGGCAAAAGCCATCTACGTTGAGCCGCACCTGCCAAATACGCTTTTTGATAGCGCATTGTTTGACTCGGCACACAAGGACTATCCGCTTGGCCTGCCTACACTGGTTGCCTCTCACTACCGGTGGTACCAGGGTGTCAGCGAGCAGCCCGTGGCGCTAACCTATGTAATCTTTTTGTGGCTGATCGTGTTGACAGTAACAGGAGCGCTGTTGCAGTTTGCCGGCCGGACTGCGCTGGGTCTCGCGGCTGCGCTGGTAATAATCTTTGCCAGCGGAGACTTTTTATATTTTGCGGGTTTGGGTTTGGCGGATATTCCATTGAGCGCGATGTTTACGGTTAGCCTCTTGGGCTTATGGGGCGCGCTATTGTCAGGTGACTCCGGTCGGAGCCGGTTGTGGCTCTCTCTGGGAGGATTTTTTGCGCTGGCCAGTGCGATGTTTAAAAACGAGGGCGCGCCATTTATTATTTTGTATGCGCTAGCTGCAGCTGTGATCTTTTGGTTTTGCCGTAGGTCGGTCAAGGGCGGCGCGCCTGTTTTTAGAGTCAAGTGGGGGAGAGCGGCGGCTTGGCTGCTGGCTTATGCGACCGTTTTATTACCGCTCTTGTTGTGGCATCAGCGTAAGGCGCAACTTGGGTACGAGGTCGACTTGTTTTTAGAAAATGTAAATCGTAGCGTTACAGAATATCTTGATCGTACTATCGAGACGGTTCACTGGTTTATAATTGAGCTACCAAGTGCGCAAAATTGGGGCTGGGCGCTTTTGCCTGCCGTGCTCTTGGCGATTGCCGGAGCCGTAGTCTGGATCATAAGACATCGCTCCGGATTGATGCTGGTCCCTCTGGCTCTGCTGGTTGGACAACTGGGGGTGTATGTTGTCATCTACATAGTCAGTCCGCACGATTTAACCTGGCATGTTACCACCTCGATTGATCGACTTTTGGTCCAGGTAGTGCCGGCTCTGTATCTGAGCACAGCATTGCTCTGGCTCTTGCTATTAAGCAAAAAGAGCGTATACTCCACGGACTGATATGACCACGCTCACCACTGTCGCGGTGCCTTCCGACACTACCGATACGATTACTGATCAACAAAAAAATCCCGTCGCCGGCCCCGACACAAACTTAAAAACCTTATCCGTACTGTCGGATCAACCTACGACTGATTTTGTCTTGTCTGT
Source organism: bacterium (assembly GCA_030688115.1). GTDB lineage: Bacteria > Patescibacteriota > JAUYIX01 > JAUYIX01 > JAUYIX01 > JAUYIX01. The sequence continues at coordinate 8,511 of JAUYIX010000038.1, read as the reverse complement.
GATTATTCCTATCTACAACGAGGCAAAAACTATCGAGGAGATCGTTAAGCGAGTGCGCGCGACCCCTTACAAAAAAGAACTAATCCTGGTCGATGATGGATCGACGGATGGAACGCGTGACATTTTAGAGAACAAAATCAAACCGGCCTACAACGATGTTAAAGTGGTCATGCATGAGCACAACCGGGGCAAGGGAGCGGCGGTGCGCACCGCCATATCGCAAGTCACCGGCGACTATGCGCTGATCCAAGATGCGGATCTTGAGTACGACCCCAGGGATTATCCCGCACTACTCGCGCCAATTTTAGAGGGTAAGGCCGATGTTGTCTTTGGCTCAAGATTTGTTGGCGGCGGTGCGCACCGTGTTCATCTGTTTTGGCACATGATTGCAAATAAGATGTTGACCATGCTCTCGAACATGATGACCAATCTCAATCTAACCGACATGGAAGTTTGCTACAAAGTTTTTCGCTCGGAGTTACTTAAGGGCATCCTGATTAAATCCGATCGTTTTGATTTTGAGCCGGAGATCACCGCAAAGGTGGCCAAAAAACACTGCCGTGTATATGAGGTCCCGATCTCATACGATGGGCGTGATTACGATGAGGGTAAAAAGATCGGTTGGCGCGACGGCGTTAAAGCGCTTTGGACCATCATCAAATATCGTATTACCGACTAACAATGGCCAGACAAAAGGGGAGTGGCCAAGCTCGCGGTGGTTCTGACAAGGCGCAGGATGTAAGGCGTGCCTTGGCTCGATCGGCTGATCCGCACAGAGCCAACGTGCTACAGCGTTACTTTAAGACGGCGCCTGGTGAGTACGCTGCCGGCGATCGTTTTATAGGCTTGACCGTTCCTGCGACCCGCAGGGTTGTTGAGCGGTTTAGAGATCTAGCGCACAGTCAGGTACTCATCTTGCTGCGTAGTCCGATCCATGAGGAGCGGCTGGCGGCGCTCTTGATCATGGGCGAGATATTTATTAAGGCCCAAGCGCCGGAGCGCGCTAAAATATATACTCACTATCTTGCCAATACGCGTTATGTAAACAACTGGGATCTGGTAGACTCGAGCGCGCACTATATTGTGGGAGAGTATCTTGCGGATAAATCTAAAACACCGCTGGCGCGCTTGGCTAAATCAGGCCTGCTCTGGGAGCGTCGTATTGCGATTGTCGCAACCGCGGCTTTTATTCAGCGCGGTGATTTTAAGCCCACTTTAAGACTCTCGGTGCTACTCCTTAAGGACCAGCACGACTTGATCCATAAAGCGGTCGGTTGGATGTTGCGTGAGGTTGGCAAAAAGGACACCCGCGTGCTACTGGCTTTTTTAGATCGCTACGCACACCGGATGCCGCGCACAGCCCTGCGCTACTCGCTTGAGCGTCTGACTCCGGCACAAAAAAGGCGCTACATGGGGCAAGGGCGCTACATGCAACAAAGGCGCTATATGGAGCATAGGCGCAACATGAGACAACAAAATAAAAGATCCTGATACATCCCAAAGTCTGATACACTGCGGATATGCAAAAACTACTCAAAGTTGGTTCTAGCGCACCCGCTTTTAGACTACCTGACGCTACCGGCACGCAACACAGTCTTAAGGACTACTCCGGTGGCTGGGTCCTGCTCTACTTATATCACAAAGACGATACTCCGGGGTGTACCAAAGAGGCCTGCGCGATCCGCGATAACTTTCCAAAATTTACCAAGCGCGCCTTAACCGTACTGGGAGTTAGCAAAGACAGCCAAGCACGTCATGCAAAGTTTGCCGATAAATACTCGCTGCCATTTACCTTGCTAGCCGATGAGGATTTGACCGTCATCAAAAAATACGGTGCCTGGGGTCAAAAAAAGTTTATCGGTAAAACCTATGATGGTACGCATCGCATCTCGTATTTAATCGACCCAAAGGGCAAAATCGCAAAAGTCTATCCAAAAGTTAAACCCGCTCTGCACGCTGGGGAGGTTTTGCGGGACCTGGATACTTTGAGCGCAGCCGGTTCCAAATAAAAGTCCAAAACTCTCCCACCGTATTGCGCAGATCGCGCGCGACGTTGAGCTTAGAGCCGGTTGTATTATGCCAGGTAACCGGGAACTCCACCAATCTAAACCCGAGCGCGCGCGCCACGTACAAGAACTCGACGTCAAAGGCCCAGCGTTTAAGCAAGAGATGCGGCGCTATCTTGGATGCGGCAGTGCCCCGCACGATTTTAAAACCGTTTTGCGTATCGCGAATCCCCGGGACCGCAAAAACCCTGATCACCATATTTGAGACCCGGCTGATCACAACCCGTTGCCAGGGTTGATGCTGTTGGATATCGCTGCCATAAACGTAGCGCGAACTGACAAAAACATCACCGCCGTGTTTGAGTAATGCCGGGAGTTTATAGAGCTCGTTGATATTGGTTGAGTGGTCTGCGTCCATATACACAATAAAGTCTCCCCGGGCCAGGCGCATGCCATGCTGCACGCTGGCACCTTTACCCTGATTGCCGTCATTTTGGATCAGTCGTATTTGTGGCCAGCGTTTGGAGGCCTCTTGCACCAGCTTGACCGTTCCGTCGGTAGAACCATCGTCAACCACTAAAACCTCAAACGATGCGGCATGTTCTGCCAGATACGTCACGACATCACGCAACGTCTGGGGCAGACGCCGGGCCTCGTTGTAGGCGGGGATGATAATGCTCAGTGAATAAGGTAATCTCATACGGTCATGCGTGGCAACTATTAAGCACTATAGACTACCCGGTATATGGACAAGGTCAAAATCATTGCTCACCCCCGCAGAACCAGCCTGCTCGTCGGCCTGGCGCTGTTTACGGTTATCGCCATCCTGGCGATCGGGTTTGCGCTGCTCTACAACGCGGTTCAAGAGACCAGACGTGACCGGTTCTTGCAAAATATGGACAAACGTGGCCAAGTAGTGAACGAAACCGAGCTCAATAATCGTTTTCCGGTCATTGAATTTTTCTGATTTTCTAATACAGTAAAACGCATTAATGAAGAGTTCTTCCCTAAAAGGCGTATACGGAATCGGTTTGGCTGCGGCAATGCTGGCGGCGCTGGCTATTTTTGTTCTACCTCAGGGCCAGCCTCAATCTCAGGCTCAGGCGGCAGAACAAGACGTTGTACCGACAATTAAGGCCGCACTGGCGACCGTAGAGTATAAAGTGGGACCCGGCCAGCAGTATGGCTCGTTGCAGGCCGCGATTGATGCTATTCCGGCGACACCGACCAGCAACTATACGCTCTCGGTATATCCGGGGACGTACGTCAGCGAGACCACACTCACCGGAAAAAATAACGGGCCGGCGGGCGCTGTAATAACGATAAAAAACGCGCAATCCGCAAAGCCGGTCCTGAGTGGGGCAGCCGTGCCGTCTAATTGGAGTAAAGTCTCCGGGACGGTTGATGTCTATCAGGCTCCCGTCTCCGGCGCAAAAATGGTTACCGATGGGGTCGAGCGACTCAATAAGGTCTCCTCTCTTAATGACGTCAAGCGGCAACGCAATGTCTGGTACACCTCAGGCGGCAAAGTGTATGTCCGTTTGTTGGACTATGTGGATCCCAACACGCGGCCGATTTATGTAACGACAGGAGCAAATGGTCTGCGCGTGATTAACGTACCTAATGTGCTCATTGTCGGTCTTAAGGTAGAACACTACGTCAATACCGGTATACTTTTTGATAACGCCGGAAACTCATCGGCGCGCTCGGTCTGGGTCAACGACATTGGTGATCGCGGCGCTGGTGATGCTGGCATTCTTTTTCAAAATTCTCCCAACGACTCAGCGTTAAATATTATCGGTACGACCATTTATGGCGCCGCGATCAGGGCCGTGAACTCGGCGAGCCTCGATGTGTACAACGCCAGCGTGCATCATGCTGTTAATGGGATTGAGCTGAGTGGTTCGACCGGAGCATTATTGCAAAACAACATTTTTGGATCGGCCATGCAGAACCCGGTCAAAATCGACAACGCCTCGCGCTCCGGATTGACCACCCGCAAAAACACCTACTGGAACCCCAGCGGAGCGCTCGGCGAAGTCGCTGATGCGGCCAAGTACACGGTCAGCAGTCTTGGCGCGAGTGCGGGCGGCGAGAGCGGCTCCAGCGAGTCAGACCCGCGTTACCGCAGCACGACCACGCGCGAGTCCGATAAAACAAACTTTTTGCACAATAAGGTGCGCGACTTGGATGCAGCTTTATTTGGCGGGGATGCCTGGTCAAACAACACCAATGCAGCCAACTTACGCTGGGACCAAGGCTTTATGTTTGAGGCCTATCTTGATATGTACCGCGGCACAAAAGACGTGCGCTGGCTTGAGAAAATTGTAGATCAAGCGGATACGGTCTGGTCCAATTGTTATGACAACGCGGCCTCACCAGGCACGAGTGATGATGGCTACTGTGGCTGGTCGACCAGTCGCTACGCGCGCGCCATGCTCAAACCCAGCACCACCACCTCCAGCAACTCTGCCGGCTTTAAATTGCTTGACTCGGGAGGATCAGTGGTAAGCGGCAACATCGGTATTTACGGCCCCGGTAATGGCGACACGGTCAAGGATGCGGAGCTCGAGATCAGATTCCCCACCAGTCATCACCGCTATGAGGTTTGGCGAACCAGCGGAACTCCGGTCTGCCTTAATTGTCCGGTCACGGCCGATAACTACCCGGGTGGGATATCAAATGTACAGATCGATGATGCTGCCATCGAGAGCGCGGTCGGCTACGACGTACGCTTTATCTTTTCCAACTCCTATCCCTGGGTGGGAGATGTCTACAAACTACAGACCAAGGCAAAAAAACAGCTGGAGTATGAGAACATCGAGGGCGGAATGCTGGCGCCGTTGATCGAGTTTGCGGTCGAGGTCAAGAGCGATCCGACGCTGCACTCTATCAGTGCCGGTGGTTCTACCTTGCTTACAAAAGCAAATGAGTACGTCACGCTTGTGGGCGATAATATTTACCCCAAGTGGGAGCCGTATTTTAAAGCCTCCTACTCGGCGGGCTGGAACGGAGGATCGGGAGGGGTCTATACCTGGCCGACGGATGAACAATACGCGATCCCGGGGAATACGCTGCCGGTCAACCAGAGCACCGACCTGGCGCAACTTTGGGTGCGTATGTATCAGGCCACCGGCGAGACCAAGTATTTTACGCGGGCGCAACAGGTCGCAGCCTGGTTTAAATCAAAACTCGAGGTTAAAACGGCGCCCGATGGACAGCAGTATTACTACTGGCGCTATTACTATCCGTCCGGCAGCTGGGACTCATGGAGCGAGGTTATTCCGGAGGATGTTAACCATGGTGGAACCGTCCTCAAGTTTGTGACTGCCGCACGCGAGGCCGGCATCACGTTTAGCACAAGTGACTTGGAGTTGTTTGGTAATACCTTTAGCTCGCAACTTTGGGATCCAAACAGCGGACAAATCTATTGGTACCTAAATCGCACCACGCCGGGGTCGATTGCCTCGCGCATTTATTATTTTCATACCTGGCTAGAGATGCCGGGCAACGAGAACATCGCCAAATTGGTTTATGACACCTACGCAAACAACTCATTTTATACCACTACCGGTGTTGTCTACCAGATGATGGCGGACGCGGCGCTCAATCTATCGCGTCAGGAGGGTGCTCAAAACTATAAAGTAAGGTCCGGCTCCTCGGCGGTGCGGGCCGGGTCAACGCACGGATACGACAAAGATTTTGATGGACGCTCGCGCTCGCAGCTCGGCGAGTTTGATCGTGGGGCCTACAGCTATATCTTGCTGGACCGTTTACAGGGGGCTAACCGTTACGCTACCTCAGTGGCCATTAGCCAAAGCCAATTTGCGCAAGACGACAGCGCCGGTGCGGTTTTTTTGGCACGGGGAGACAACTTTGCGGACGGACTGGCGGGAGCGCCGCTGGCCGCTCAAGAAAACGCCCCAATCTTACTCACCGAGACGGCCACATTGCCGGCTGAGGTAGCGGTCGAGATTGAGCGTGTTTTACCCTCCGGCGGCAACGTTTGGTTACTAGGCGGAACAAGCGCCATCTCGACGCCTGTGGAGGAGCAGCTCTCGTCACTCGGTTATCAGGTACAGCGTCTTGCCGGAGACGATCGTTATGCCACGGCGGTCGCAGTCGCAGAAAAACTCAACAACTTGACCGAGGTGTTTTTGGCCAGTGGTACTAGTTTTCCTGATGCGTTGGCAGCCTCCTCGGTGGCCGCCCGCGACCGCGCCGCGATCGTCCTAACCTCTAAAGCTGATTTACCCGACGTTACTCGGGACTTTTTGGCCTCTACTCCCGCCACCACGATTCATATCGTTGGCGGGGTGGCCGTAGTGGAGGACGATGTAGCCAGCGACGCTAGCGCCTATGGCACCGTCGATCGGATCGCCGGTTCTAACCGTTACGATACGGCGGTACAGATCGCACAAACCTTTTATCCGGGAGCCGAGACGGTAGGTTTTGCTACGGGCACTAATTTTCCGGACGCGCTGGTAGCGGGACCGCTACTGGGCTCGCAGCAGGTGTTGGCTCCGTTATTGCTGGTTCTACCGGGCGAGGTGCCGGACCATGTGACAAGTTATTTGTCAGCCAACGGGGCCACCGTCATAGGTGGTGTGATCTTTGGTGGCAGCAGTGCGATCTCATCGGGTGTTGAGTCCTCGCTAGAATCATCTCTCTAAAACAATTCTCTAAAATAATGCGATTTATTAAAACGGTCGCCTTTATCAGCGGTTTGGTTGTGCTTGGTATAGAAATCACGGCATTTAGGATCGTCGCTCCGTTTTTTGGTAACTCGATATTTATTACGACCAACATACTGGCTGTGATCTTGGCAGGTCTGGCGTTAGGGTATTGGTTGGGAGGAGTTTGGGCTGACAAACTCAAAACCGCCCGACCGCTTTTTTTGTTGATGCTGGTTACGGCTTGTCTTTGTGCCTTGATCCCTTTTGTAGCGCCGGCCCTGTTGGGTCTGCTGCGTGACCAAATAACCACTATAGACTGGCGCTTGGTTGTGTTTAGTTTGATCGGGGTTGCCGCGCTCTTTTTTATCCCGTTTGTCCTACTGGGAACGGTCAGCCCTTGGTTGGTGCGACTGGCCACGCAACAACATGATCAGCGCGGTCGTGGAGCCGGCAACGTGTTTGCTTGGTCGACGTTGGGTAGTTTGCTCGGCACTTTTTTGCCCACGTTGCTTTTGGTTCCGTTACTGGGCACTAAAAAAACCATACTGCTGTTGGCAGCGCTGCTCGCGCTGATCGCTGCGGTCGGTTTGGGGCGCTGGAAGGGGAGCCTTGTGGCACTCATCATCCTTACGGCCTCGCTGGTGATCAATCCAGCCTTGGCTGATGACCCAAGCGTAGTCGCTGAGCGAGAGAGCGCGCTTGAGTATTTGCGAGTGGTCAGTGATGGCGGGTCAGCGGTTCATCTGGAGCAGGATGAGGGGCTGGGTGTGCACTCGGTATATGATCCGGACAAACTGGCGACCGGGTTGGTTTTTGATTGGCTAAGCTTTACGCCGGAGCTCACGTCAGCGTGGCGGGAGCAACAGCGGCTCGATGTCGCCGTTATTGGTTTGGCGGCCGGCACCGTTGCTCGTCAGCTGGACCGGTATTACGCTGGAGAGTCGCTTAGCATCACCGGAGTTGAGCTTGATCCCGAGACGATCAAGCTGGGCCGTGAGTTTTTTGGTCTGGATGATATTGGGTCGCTTACTGCGATCGTTGGAGATGGTCGCACCTGGCTGAGCACACAGCAAGACCGTTTTGATGTCATCATTGTCGACGCTTTTAGACAGTTGTATATACCGGCCCACATGTCGACCATTGAGTTTTTTGAGCAGGTGCGTGGGACGCTCAAGGATGGCGGGGTGATGGCGCTAAATCTAAACACGGTTAGCGAGGACTCGCATGTCGCGCGCAGTTTTAGGACGACGATCGCATCTGTTTTTCCGTACACCTACGTAGTCGATATACCGGGCAGTTACAACACGGTTTTTTATGCCAGCGACTCGCCGATTAGTACTCCTCAGGCAGAACTCTTTACAAATACTGATCGTCATTTGGTAGCGAACTCCTTGGAGGACTCGTTACAGCAGGTCCAGCCGGATCAGGACTTGGCGCCGGCAACGGATGATCGCCCGCTGGTCGAGAGTTGGTACGATCTCATGATCGGCCAGAGTTTTTTGGGCGGTTAGTGGAGCGTGTGATCCATGGCAATTGACGTAGGTACACACTTGGGATTAGGATGTTCGCCATGCAACAAGAGATCAAGACGAGTCCGCTAACCCCCGGCACACTCACACGTGAGGACGTTCCAAAACACGTCGGGATCATCATTGACGGCAACCGTCGCTGGGCCAAGGAGCGCGGCTTGCCCTCGGGCAAGGGACACGAGGCGGGAGTAGAGACACTCAAGCGCGCTATCAAAAAAGCCCAGGCTATGGGGATTACCAACCTGACGATCTATGTCCTCTCAACCGAGAACCTAAAGCGGACCAAAAGCGAACTGGCCA
>JAUYIX010000023.1 GCA_030688115.1 bacterium | reverse complement strand
TGACAGTTCTAAAAAATGACTCAAACCTCGGATTTGCTCGGGCTAACAATCGGGCCATCGAGCAGGCCACAGGTGAGTATCTCTTACTGCTCAATCCCGACGCAGAGGTAACCTCCGGCTCAATCGATGCGCTGATAAAGCGCGCTGACTCGATAAAAAACTTAGGTGGTTTGGCACCGCAACTGCGCTATCCGGACAACACCTATCAGCCAAACTTTTACGCCTTCCCTAGTATGCGGGCACAGCTGGCCAAACTTGTTTTTCGAGAAAAAGCTAAAGAGCGCTACATACAGCAGGGCCGGTTGGTTCCGGTTGATTGTGCTTGGGGCGCCGCCCTGCTTGTACCGCGCCTGATAAACGGCCGGCGCATCGCTCTCGACAAAAACATTTTTTTGTATTCGGAGGACTTGGAGCTCTGTTGGCGATTACACACACAAGGTCGCCGGGTTTATGTCGACGGCGCCGTGACGTTTATCCACGCCCACAATAAATCGGGAGAACAACATTTTGGCGCGTCTCGCGCCAGCGAGACGCGCCTGCTCGAGTTCAAAAAAACGTTACGCTATGTCACGCGACGCTATTGGCGCGGACCTTTTAAGGAGGTGCGTTTTTGGCTGTATTGCCAACTCGAGGCACTCAATGCCAGCTGGCGGCGGCTTCTCTTGGCAACACTATTTAAGTCACGTTTTGCCTCACGCCCCGACCCCCAGGAGCGTGCCTCAAGGATGCGGGAGCACCGGGCCACCGCCCGCGTTTTTTCTGGCAGAACCGAGCGCCATCAACCGCTGACTCGCTTTGAGAGTGTTGTTGTGGTGTTCTCCCTGATACTGTTTATCTCACTGGCCTTAACGATTGCCGGTTTGCTGCCGCGTGGTCGCGCTAACGATGAGGACAGTCACGTTACCTACACGCGTTACGTGGCCGACTATCAGCGCTTACCGGACCAACTAGCCATCGACTTTGGGGTCAATCGTGAGCCACACCAGCCGCCACTCTTTTATATAATGGGGGCGGGCTGGCTTGAGCTTGTACGTCCACTGGGGCTGGGGATCGACTCACTGCGTACTATGATGATTTTGCTTGGCCTTGTGCAAATGCTTTTGGTCTATCGCTTGAGCCGATTGCTTTTGCCGGTTGGTTGGCGGGTCGTACCACTGATGCTCTTTGCGGCGCTACCGATGCTGGTGCATGAGTTTGCCACGGTAAATAATGACGCCCTCAGTTTTGTGTTGCTGACCGTCGTGACCATTGCCATGCTGCGACTCTGGAGGACTAATACGAGCGCTGCCTGGTATGTCGTGGCAGCACTTGCCGGAGCAGGAGCGGTGTTGACTAAGTTATTTGCGGGGCCACCCCTCTTGGTGCTGGGTCTGGCGATTACACTCTCTGCGCGGCGCCACAATAAATTACGGGTATGGTTTGGGGCTCTCGTGATTGCTGCAATCCCGGTCGCACTGTGGCTTTGGTTTAACTTGCAGACCACCGGATATCTTGTCCCTGAGGTTCATTTGGGTGAGTTGGCACAGCTCGATCCTTATCGCGAGGACGTCAGCTGGAACTACCTGCTCTCTTTTTTTGTGGTGCTCTGGCAGACCTTTGTCGGACGGCTTGGCAGTTGGGACATCGTATATCCGGACCTACTCTACGTCGCCTACCTGATCCCGATCGGGCTCGCTGTTGCAGGACTTTTTAGACTAGACCAAGCCAACTCACACACACGCCGTTTTGTTCACTGGATTACCGGCGCAATCGTGTCAGAACTATTTATGTTGGCCTATCTCAACCGAGATTATTTTCAGCCGCAGGCGCGTTATCTCTACCCGATGGTGGCCGGCCTCCTGGTTATCTTGACGCTTGGACTCAAAAAAACTCTGCCGCTCAAGCCCGCCATTGCTCTATTGATACTCCTTGGAGGCGTTTCGCTGGCACTCACGCCGGGGATCTTGTAGGCCTGCCTGCTTACTAATCTTCTTTTGACTCCTCGTATTCAACCCCGCTGGGGTAGGAGATCTTGATCCCGGCTTTGTCAAAGGCCTCTTTGAGCCGAATCATTGCCTCGCTGCGCAGGATAAAATGCTCACGACGAGAGGCCGTCCCTGAGTAATAAAAAGCTAGTAACGTAGAATCACCAAAATAGCGCACGTAGCCGCGTGGTGCTACGGACCTCTCGACACCGGGCGTCGCGGCGATGGAGCGCTCGCCAATCTTGAGCACCTCTCTAAAATCAACATGATTATCCACGCGCACTCTTATAATATCGCGCTGCAGACCCTCAACCGATGAGATCACAATGGCGCTTTGAGCGATGGCCATGTTGGGCACCATCACCTCGTGCTCTTGAAAATCAACCAAAACCGTGTAGCGCGATTCGATCGCCTTGATTACGCCTGACTTACCGTTAACCTCAACTTGTTCACCAATATTAAAATGCTTTTGAGTCAAGATAATAAATCCGGCGACGTAATGTTGAACCAACTCAGATAGCGTCCAGGCCAGAGCAAGGCCGACAAATCCCAGGCCCTCTAAGACTTTTATAATATCGATCCCGCTGGCAGCCAGCGCCAGAACCCCGGCCAAGATTAAAAAAACCAGCCACATAAATCGGCCGATAAATATTTTACGGCGTGTTTTATTGTAGGCCGCGACCGCTTTGGGCGTTGGCTTGCGGTAGAGATTTACGTCTACGGCGCGCGTACCGTACAACTTAAACAGCTGCGCAATCAAAAAGAACACCGTAAAAACAAGCACAACCGACGCCACACGCGGACCGTAGGTTTGTGCACCTCCTTGTATGGTGCTTAAAAGGTTCTGCCAAAATGCGCTGCTCGATTCGCCCATGTAGCTGTTATTGAGCCACGCCCGGAGGCAACTGTCAAAAGTGTGTACACAATGCCAAAGTGACTGCTTGAATTCTAATCTGTATTTTAATCTGCAGTCTAATCGCACGTATCCAAGTGAGAGGATCTGCGGTAGCATGCCTCCCATGCCGGAATTTTTGCGCGCCCCAACGCAACTTGCTTTCTCGATCTTGTATATCACGATCATGGCTTTGATGTTTGTTTTTGTGCTGCCGATCGTCCGTATCCGCGAGTGGATGATTTTACAAAAAAATAAAAATCGTAAGGCGCAACCCCGCGCTCGTCTTTTTGTTAGCATCGCCGCGTTGCTGATGGCCGGTACGATGCTGCTGGTCGGCGCGCTCCTGGCCGGTTGTACCCTAAGCGTGCCGGTCAAGCAGTCGCGCGATGTCCTGGATCGCTCGCTGGATTTTGCTAAGAGTGTTGCGGCTATTCCGTATGAGCCGATCGGCAACGAGCAGCAACTCTCACAAAAAGCTCAGGATCACGATCTGCTTTTATCCGGCGAGGAGTTATCCCACATCGCCGGTGCAGCCGAGGCCACCACGACCGATCCCGTCCTGGTCGCCACGGTTATTGAGCAGGAGCTACGTTGGCTGGATGATGGGGAGCTTGAGCGCGACATACTCTCGGCGCTGGCTGGCGAGAACCCCAGCATAGGCTTGGGTCAAGTCCGACTCTCCACCGCCCAGGAGATCGAGCAAGAGGATCCTTTTGGGCTCCTGCCGGAGTATGACGCGTCTGATCAAGCGCGCACAGAGCGTATTCGCAGATTAGCCAACGACGACTGGAACCCGCTCTACGTGAGCTCGTATCTCTACCTCTTGGCCCAGCGTTTTCCCGGTGAGGCGCCCTTGGATCTGGCTCAGCGCTACATCGGGGCCACGCCGGACTCTCCTCGTGAGGCAGATCAAGCTGATTTGCTTGACGTGTTCGACCAGATTTATCTCTAACTGTTATCCACACGGGGTCTTCCCTGAGCCTGCTTTTACGGCTACAGTTAGCGCAAACGTACTTCCCAAATATATAGTTGCGGTCCACGCATCGCACGCGGAGGTGCTTTTACGAGCGACCCATCTGGCTCGTTTAAGTCGGAAGAGCTCCAAGGGGAGGGGGCTCTTTCGTCGTGCTTGCAGGGCAGACGCGCTAGACTCAATTGGTAAGCAAAAGTAAACCACACGGCATGGCTAAAGGCAGAACAAAACGGCATAGTTCTAAAAAATCAATGGTACGCACGGTCATTAGGGCCCCAAGGGGAGTGCGTTGGCTTGTTGTGGTACTCTGGGCGGCCGGGATTTGGGCGCTCTCATCTATTCCGGAACTCAAATCCGGACTCGAACAAGACTTTTTGTTGCGTAAACTGGCGCACGGGTTCGAGTTTGGAGTCTTGGCGATGTTGCTTATCTGGGCATTACCGATGCCGCGTCAACGTGTTTGGTTGCGGTTTTTGGGAGCCGCAATTTTAGCGCTCGAGTATGCTGCCTTAGATGAGATTCATCAAGGCTTTGTACCGGGGCGCGAGCCGTCACTACGTGATGTTGGGATTGATGCGATCGGGGTGGTCCTGGGTGTCCTTGTCTGGCTTGTGGGCTCTCGTATCAGACGCAAGCGCTAATCATCGATAGATCGTGACAATTCCAAAATTCATCTATAACAAGTACACTAAAAGCATGAAAAAATTCTCACTTTTCGGGTTTTTGGTACTCGCCCTTGTTTTTGGGGTATTTGGAGTGCCGCCTACCCAAACGCAGGCGCATTCGAGCTCACAAGACAGGGCCGTCTGGATCCCAAACTCAACGGTAAACGCCGTGGTTACTAATGGCACCAGCACCTACGTAGGCGGCAATTTTACCCAGGTGGGGCCTTATACAGGTCACCTTGTTAAGGTTGACGGCACCACCGGTACACAGCAGTCCGGTTTGCCGGTGGTCAATGGTCGTGTTGCGGCTATTGAGCCGGATGGCAGTGGTGGCTGGTACATTGGTGGACTTTTTAGCGAAGTTGGCGGGGTCGCACGTACCAACCTAGCCCACATTTTATCAAACGGATCGGTCGACGCCGGCTGGGATGCAACTACAAACGATACGGTGCAAGACCTCGCTCGGATTGGTACCACGCTTTACGTTGGCGGCGATTTTACCAGTCTTGATGGAGCTACGCGTAATCGCATAGGAGCACTTGACTCATCCGGTAACCTCACGAGTTGGGATCCGGATGCTGATGATACAGTGTATGCTCTTGATACGACGGCTACGACCGTGTACGCCGCTGGAGGCTTTACCACAATTGGTGGTGCCAGTCGTACCGGCATCGCTGAGGTCAGTGCTGCAACCGGTACGGCCAGCGCTTGGGACCCCTGCGGGGCTTGCGGCGCTGCCTCATTTGATGTCCAGGGCGAGGGCTCGACGGTCTACATTGGGGGCGGATTTTCTAGTATGGGTGGCTCCGTCCGTAACTCTGTGGCCGAGGTGGATGCGACAACAGGCCTGGCTACAGCTTGGGACCCAGATGTAACCGGGGGGCTTTCTGGCGAGGTTTACACCGTCTTTGTAGATGGTTCCACGATTTATTTGGGAGGTGACTTTACTGATGTTGGCGGTAGCACACGTAACAATGCGGCTGCGGTCAACGATACCACTGGGGCGGCTACCAGCTGGGACCCTGATTTTGATGATATTGTCCAACGCCTGACCGTCAGTGGTTCGACCGTGTATGTCATCGGGCTATTCGATTATTCCGGGTCCACACGCCGCCACCGCGCAGCTGCCTTTACCACGGCCGGGGCACTAACGGGCTGGAACCCAACTCCGAGCGGCTCAATGGATGACATCGAGGTAATAGGCTCTGAGGTTTACTTGTCAGGCACCTTTAGAAGCGTCAACGGTGTGGTTAGAGAGGGGTTGGTCGAGCTGGATGCCAACGGAGAGGCAACCTCCTGGGATCCTGGGCTTAACTTTGGTTCTAACGTTCTTGCTCTGGCAATCCCAACCGCGAGTCTCTCTGCCTCACCCACTTTGTACGTTGGTGGCGCGGGGATCACGACAGCAGATGGAGGAACAGCGCGCACCAACGCGGCTGCTTTTAACACGTCCACTGATACGCTGACGGGCTGGGCCCCTGACCCCAATTCAGCCGTATACAGCCTGTTTGCTGACGGTACGACGGTCTACGCCGGAGGTGACTTTACCTCAATCGGTGGCTCTGCTCGTAACCGGATTGCAGCACTCAACCCAACGAGCGGAGTCGCCACAGCTTGGGATCCAGATGCCAATGCGCGTGTCCGCACACTCGAGAGGGTTGGTTCAACCGTGTATGCCGGGGGTGACTTTACCTCAATAGGTGGCTCTGCTCGTAGTCGAATTGCAGCGCTAGACGCCACATCTGGCTCAGCTAGTGCCTGGGATCCGAGCGCTAGTGGCACGGTTAACTCGCTGGACGTAGATGGCTCAAGCGTTTACGCGGGAGGCGCCTTTACTACGATTGGGGGTGCCAGCCGCAGCCGGATTGCCGAGATTGACACCACATCTGGCTCAGCCACGGGTTGGGATCCTGGTGCGAGCGGAACAGTAAACGCAGTACTAGTACGGCCCGACACAGTAATTGTGGGTGGCGTATTTGCAAGTCTAGGTGGCAGTACTCGCAACCGGCTGGGTGAGGTAACACGCACGGGAGCCAAGGCCACTAGTTGGGATCCAAATATTAATCCAAGTGTTCCTCCAATTGTCGGTATAAATGCGTTGGCGGGTACCACTGAGCGTGTCTGGTCAGGTGGACTATTTGTTGATGTCGGTGCGATTGGCAGGGAGTGGAGTAACCTGGCCGCATTTGATCTTACGACCGTCCAGTTTGCAACCGCAACGTCCCAAGTTGAGGAGACCGCAGGCGACGCAACAATTGATCTTGTACTCAATCAGACTGATGGTGAGGACGTAACCGTAGACTATAGCGTCACGGGCGGCACGGCCAGCGCCGGGACGGACTATCTGCTTCCGGATGGTTCGCTAACTATCACAGCGGGCCAAGCAAGTGGCACGATCCCAATCACTATCATCGATGATAGACAGGCCGAGACAGACGAGACGGTAATCGTCACCCTATCTAATCCTAGTGATAATGCCGACCTGGGTTTGGTCACGGAACATACGCTCACTATTATTGATAATGAGCCGGGCGCTGGGACCGTCTCACGTATTGACGAGTCCGACCCGATCGAGTTAGCGATACGTTTCTCCGAAATAAACTATCCTCAGCCCGGCTCGGCTGAGGCAATTGTACTGGCACGCAGTAATCTCATCGCTGACTCTCTGACCGTCTCGCCCTGGGCCAGCTTAATCGACGCTACGCTCTTGCTCAATCCAACCGATGCTCTGGATAGCAGTGTACTTGATGAAATTAACCGGGTTCTACCTGATACTGATCGTGAGATTTGGCTTGCTGGAGGCGACCAAGCGCTAAGCCAACAGGTTGTGGCGGATCTGGCCAGCGCGGGATATACCAACACGCATCGCTTTGCCGGTACGGAGCGGCGTGACACGGCACGTCTGATCGCAGAGCAAATCAATGATCGCAATCCAAGCCCGACGACTAAGATCAACCTGGCCGAGGACCGTGCCTTTGCGGATGCGCTCAGTATTGGAGCAGCCGCCGCAAACCGCGTAAATGACGCTGCCGTAACGCCTATTTTACTAACGGAACGTCGTCAGACAAAGCTAAGCGCCGATGCGAGCACGTATCTCTCTGCTCATCCGGAGGTTAGTGAGGTTGAGGTGATCGGAGGCGATACTGCGGTGCCGTACGATGTCGATGCGCAGATCCAAGCTGAGCACCCCAGTGTCCTAACCGTTTTGCGACAGGAGGGAGCGACGCGTTTTGACACCAACCATGCAATTGTCTCAAGCTATTTTGCAGAACCGCACACAATTGTGGTCGCTAACGGCCAGCCCAAGGGCTTACCGGGCGCCAGCTCAGTAAAACCTATTATTTCGACCGCTAGCGAGACAGCTGCATTCTTTTCGGCCTTATTGGCTGGTAAGTTTGCCGCTGATCACGATGCAGCCTTATTATTGACTACCACAGAGGATCTTCCGGATGTTCTGGCCAAATACATCAGCGAGCGAGCTGACTCGATCGAGATAGCCTATATTATCGGCGATACCAGTTTAGTATCGGTAGCTGTAGAAAACTACGTTGGCAGCTTGATCCAGTAGCGCCGCTACTTAGCAATCACCTGCTTAACGACCTCGGCAAAGACCTTAGGCTGCTCGGCGGCGAGATAGGCGAGGGCTTTGCGATCCAGGAGGATGCCCTTAACCTTGAGCTCTTTGATAAACGTCGAGTAGGTCGATCCGTGCTCGCGTAAGCCGTTGTTAATCCGCACGATCCACAAACTGCGGAACTGGCGCTTTTTAAGTCGACGATGTTTATAGGCGTGCTTGCGCGCGTGCAGACGAGCCTCGGTCGCACGTCTTACGCTGCGGGTTCGTCCGGCGGTGTAGCCCTTGGTGGCCTTAAATAGTCTCTTGTGTCGTTTGCGAGAGGTTGTCCCGCGCTTAACTCGTGGCATGTCTCTGGTTTAGCGTTACGATTTATTTAGCTTTTAGATAGGGCAGCAAAACCTTGAGCCGCTTGGCATCCGTAGGATGAACCTCTTGGTCTTTGCGCTTTAAGCGCACAGTATTGCCGTCTTCGCGAGCATTAAAATGCCCTTGGCCCGCTTTGCGACGCATAAACTTGGCCTTTTTTCCGCCGGTTGCTTTAAAGCGCTTTGCGCTGGCTTTGTGAGTCTTAATTTTTGGCATCTGATTTTTCTGGTTTTGGTGAGTCGGTTTTGTTGGCTGCGGCGGCCGCTTTTTTACTGAGTCCCAGCAGCATATTGAGCCGGTTACGTTGTTTTGTGACGTTTTGTTCGCGCAGGATTCCGGGGCCAAGGGCTGCAATAAAGGCGTCCATTCGTTCCAGTGCTCTGCTCCGTAGCTGCGGTGCTTGCTCCCGTCCGCGCATGACCAGTTCAAGCTTGATCTTGTGGCCTTCTTCCAAAAATGATTTGGCCTGCTGGACCTTGTGATCAAAGTCGTTTTGGCTGATGCGCATACCGATGCGGATCCCTTTTATCTCGGTCTTTTTTTGGTGCTTGCGCTGCTGTTGAGCCTGTTTTTCCAGGCGGTAGCGGTAGGCACCGTAGTCCATAACGCGGACAACCGGGGGCTTGGCATTGGGGGCCACCTCGACCAGGTCAAGGCCGGCCTGCTGGGCTTGTTGGAGGGCTTGCTGTGTGTCAACAACACCGCCATCCTGCCCTTGGGCATCAATAAGTCGTATGCGAGGGGCGCGTATTTGATCGTTAACGCGCGTTGCTTTGGTAGAAATCGTGTCTCGATCTAATAACTAAAACCTTGTTAGGCAGCCGCTACACTACCCCAGACCCTCTGTCTTGTAAAGGGCAATAGGGAGAGGGCAATAGGGAGAGGCCGGTCGTGTAGTACACGACCGGCCGGAGGATGGGTGGTTCTACCTAAAGCAGAGATAGAAAGGGTAGAACCAAAAGAGCAATTAGCGCGAGAGCTGTAGAGAGCTCGGGAAGGGAGGGTCTGTCTGGCTCTATACAATAGAGCGTGGCGGTACGCACCTTAAGGTGCTTGTCATGGGAAGAGAAAACCCAGTGCGTACGCAACACCCATCTCTCGCATATGACACTATATACCGCAAATGCCCGGGTGCACAATTGGAGACAACGGATTTGTGCACAGGCCCGGGCCAAAAAATAACGCTGCGTTTTGGCGCACATTCTGATACAATCAATCCAGACCGTTTTACAAAACAGAGCTTGGTGTCGGATCAGGGGCCGCGCCTAGGGAACTTCCCCAAAAGCTTAATTACGTACCGCGCCGAGTGGTTATTTGTGGGCAGCTAAAAAGCTGCTGACGGTTCGCGCCCCTTATTCATTTATTTCACCTCCCATGTCAACTATCCAAAAAATCAAGAAGCGCAACGGCGAGATCGTTGACTTTGATCCCAAAAAAATATCGCTGGTTACCACTAAAGCCTTTGTGGCAGTGACGGACAAAAAGCACGAGAACGATGTTTTAGCGATTACCGACCAGGTTGTGGCAGAACTCGAGGCGCTTTTTGCGGGACGTGAGGACGCACCCACGGTCGAGGGTGTTCAGGATCTGGTCGAGCGTGCGATCATGCAGCGCGGCTATTTTGATGTTGCCAAATCATACATAATCTATCGTTATCAACACACTAAACAGCGTGAGGAGAAACACCTCGAGGACCTGGAAAAATTAGAAGAGGGACAGCTCGCGGTCGTAAAGCGATCGGGCAACAAGCAGGCTTTTTCTTTAGACAAAATTGAAAAAACACTCTCGTACGCAATCGCCGGTTTTGAAAAAGAGGTAAATGCTAAAGATATCGCGGTACAGGTTCAGGCCGAGGTCTATGACGGGGTCTCCTCAAAAGACATTGCGCGATCACTGATTATGGTCACACGCTCTTTGATCGAGCGCGATCCGGCCTACTCGGTGGTCGCCAGTCGGCTGCTCTTGGCTGAGATGTACAAAGATGTGATTGGTAGGGGCAGGATTGATTTTACAAAACTGGACACACAGCTGCGTGAGGCCTTTGTGACAAACATCAAGCGTGGGGTTGAGATAGGTCGCATCGATCAAAAATTGCTCGAGTATGATTTGGAGGCAATCGCTCGGGAGATAAAACCGGAGCGGGACGAACTACTACGCTATCTGGGTGCTCAAACACTCAACGATCGTTATGTCGTCCGAGACCACGAGAAAAAGATTTGTC
The DNA here is from genome assembly GCA_030688115.1 of bacterium. Lineage (GTDB taxonomy): Bacteria > Patescibacteriota > JAUYIX01 > JAUYIX01 > JAUYIX01 > JAUYIX01. Next base: position 2,460 of record JAUYIX010000023.1, on the reverse strand, counting down.
TTGAGACCCCGCAGTTTTTGTGGATGCGCGTTGCCATGGGACTGGCGCTGCCCGAGCAGGACCGAGTCCAGAACACGATCAAGTTATACAACACCATCTCAACCTTACGATTTGTACCCTCGACCCCTACGCTTTTCCATGCCGGAACACCTCATCCGCAGCTCTCATCCTGTTATCTCAACACCGTCGGCGACTCGCTCTCTCACATTTTTAAGGTCTATGGCGACAATGCCCAGCTCTCTAAATGGTCGGGCGGGATTGGCACGGATTGGACCAATATCCGCGGTACGGGAGCCTTTATTAAGGCCACCGGGGTTGAGAGTCAGGGTGTTATTCCTTTTCTTAAGATCTCTAATGATGCTACGCACGCTATTAATCGAAGTGGACGTCGGCGCGGCGCCGCATGTGTCTACCTCGAGACCTGGCACTACGACATAGAGTCATTTTTGGAGTTACGTAAAAATACCGGAGATGAGCGGCGCCGCGCCCATGATCTTAACACTGCCAACTGGATCCCGGACCTCTTTATCCAAAGGGTGCGCAGCGATGGTAGCTGGACACTGTTCTCCCCTGATGAGACTCCCGAGCTGCACCATACCTTTGGCAAAAAGTTCAACCAGGCCTACGAGCGCTACGAGCAAATGGCGCGTGAGGGTAAGATTGAGCTGACTAAAACTATAAAAGCGCGTGATCTCTGGAAAAAGATGATCAACATGCTGTTTGAGACGGGCCACCCCTGGATTACGTTTAAGGATCCGTCAAATATTCGCTCGCCGCAGGATCATGTTGGTGTTGTGCACAACTCCAACCTCTGTACCGAGATAACGCTGAATACCTCCGAGGATGAGACCGCAGTGTGCAACTTGGGCTCGGTCAACTATGCCAAGCATGTGGTTAATGGTCAGCTGGATGAGGCCTTGGTTGCAGATACCGTCACGACCGCCATGCGTGGGCTGGACAACGTCATCGACATTAACTTTTACCCTACCCAAGAGGCCAAAACCTCTAACCAGCGCCACCGTCCGGTTGGGTTGGGCGTGATGGGGCTGCAAGATGCACTCTACAAGCTCAACATAAACTTTGACACGCAAGAGGGCATTGAGTTTAGCGATCGTGCTCAAGAGCTTATCTCGTACTACGCAATTTTGGCCTCGGCGCACTTGGCAAAAGAAAAAGGCACATATTCAAGTTATAAGGGTTCTAAATGGGATCGCGGTATTTTTCCCCAAGACACCTTGGATCTGCTCGAGCAGGAGCGGGGAGAAAAAATAGACATCCCGCGCGGTGGCCAGATGGATTGGACGCCGGTTAGAGAGGCGGTCAAACAATACGGCATGCGCAACTCAAACTGCTTAGCCATTGCTCCGACCGCTACGATCTCCAATATTGCCGGCAGTTACCCCTCGGTAGAACCAATCTACAAAAATATCTATGTCAAAGCCAACCAAGCCGGAGACTTTATCGTGGTTAACCCGTATTTGATTGAGGATCTTAAAAAGCACGGCCTGTGGGACTACGAGATGTTGGGCAAGATTAAGTATAACGACGGCAGTATCCAAAACATCCCCGAGATTCCGGCCCCCTTGCGCGATAAGTACAAGGAGGTCTTTGAGATTAGTACGCGCTGGCTGATGCTCGCAGCAGCACATCGGGGCAAGTGGATCGATCAGAGCCAGTCGCTCAATATTTTCTTTAGTGGTTCTTCCGGAAAAGATCTCTCGGACTACTACATGTATGGCTGGTCCCTGGGCCTTAAAACAACCTATTATCTGCGTACCATGGCCGCCTCGCAAGTCGAGAAATCAACGGTCAACGCCTCTGAGTTTGGATCGACCCATGTGCGCGGTCAAAAAAAAGTCGCCAAGCTCTCGGTGCCTAAGAGTCTCGGAGCAACACCACTTGTGGCCAGTGCTGTGGCACATGATGGTCCCGGCGCCGCACATGCCGCTGCCACCTCGGTTATGCCTGCGAGTAGCGGGATTACCGGCTCTGCCGCAGATCGTCTGGCTAAAGCTGAGGCGGCGGTAGTGACACCTGACACAAAACTTTGTAGGATAGGGGATCCTGATTGCGAAGCATGCCAATAACCAAGACCACGCAAAAAGTCGACATAAACAAGCGGAGGATAATCAACGGGGAAGACGCCGACGTCATCCAGCTCTACCCCATGAAGCATACCTTTGCTTGGGAAGCCTATAACTCCGCCAACGCCAATCACTGGTTGCCGACTGAGATCAGCATGCAGCAAGACATCGAGCAATGGAAGTCCAACTCGGTGCTCTCCGAGGAGGAGCGCAAGGCATTCAAGACGGTGATGGGGTTCTTTACTACGGCAGACTCATTGGCCGCTAATAACGTAGCTCTGGCTTTTTATAAAAACGTCTCCTCACCGGAGGTACGGATGTACTTGTTGCGACAAGCTTACGAGGAGGCCATCCATACGCACGCCTATCAGTACAT
>JAUYIX010000016.1 GCA_030688115.1 bacterium | reverse complement strand
GTAGAAAAACCGAGCGGTGTGCTGGTCATCGCGGTCGACAAAGATAACTTTGTCACGCTCGTGCGTGAGCGTCGTCTGCCACGCAAGGGAGAACCGGAATTATGGGCACTGCCCGGAGGTCTTGTAGACGGTAAAGAGAGTTCAGAAAAAGCGGCCGCTCGGGAGTTGCTGGAGGAGACCGGCATGGTCGGAGATATAACTTTTTTTGCGCGGCGCACTATGCAGTCTCGTACGATTTGGGATCTACGTTGTTATATCGCAAAAAAAGCCAAAAAAAAGGAAGAACCCCACGACAAATTAGAGGCCAAATCGGTGCCACTGTTTGAGGCGGTACAAATGGCGCTCGAAGGATCCATCGAAAATGATTTTGCAGCGCTCTGTCTGATGCAGTACGCCTACCGCTCCAATCGTGTTGAGATTATCGAGAAAGAACTCGACTCACGCTTGCAGTACGATTAGCGCCCGGGTTATTCTGGCTCAAACGTCATCTTTACGTCGCGCCCGGGCTGTTTGGCTAATCCCGCCTTACCAACCGGCGGCCAAATTTGTTGTGAGCCACGATACACAAAAATCGCCTGCGTCGGACAATTGCGGGCCGAGTTTACCAACGTCTCGTTTTTGTTTTTGGTGAGATCGGTAACCAAGGCCTTATTGGCGGCATTTAATTTAAAAGAACCCGCCGCCTCTTTAACGCAAACGGCGGCGCCAATGCAGCGACTATGCAATACAACAACGCGTAGATCGCCTTTAGTGCCTTGCTGGGTTGGCTCCTTGGGTTGTGCCATCCTTGACATTTTAGCATAAACCTAGTAGTAAGGGTTGTATCCAAAACAAAGGAGATGGTATGGAAAGGATTATCGGGGTCGGCATTATTTTTGTGCTCGGTGTGGGTGTGGCCCTGGCCATCTGGGTCGCGAGCTGGTTAATCGACCTGCTCTCGGGCGGCCAGATCCGGGTGACCGCTGGGCTTGAGGGAGTTATCTGGCTGGCGGTGATGGGGCTAGTGATATTGTGCAGCGCGCTGGCCAAGCCTCGGCGGGCTCACCAGAGCTCCGGGATTACCGTCAAGTGATCCCATACCGCTCGCAAAGTCGTCAGGGGCATGTTCATCCGAGCAGGCCCCTTTTATTAAGCTAAACGCCTTGGTCCGGCACTATGCGGATAGCCCGGCCCGCGCCCGCGCGCACTACGCTCACTACTCTCACTACGCGCACTATTGTGGCAAAGAGCTTTGGATTTGTTCGAGTACCGTTTGTGTTTGCTCGGGGTTCAACCGGATATCGATCAAGACGACGGCATCGTTTTGAGTGACGTAAAATGAGCGAGCCGGAACCACGCGTGGCATCTCGGTCAACTCAGGCAAAGTCTCGCTCCCAATAATATGAGCGCTGACGTAATTTTGGTCGATTCCAAACCAATCGGCAAGCGCCTCGACGCTTGAGCGACCCTCGAGCATAACACGAGTTACCGATAAAGGTGCGGCAAGTTCTGCCGACAACGCCTGCGTGGATTGCTCGGCTACCACTGCTCCGTTAAAAAGCCTCTCGTGGACCGTAAGTCCGGCAATGCTCGGCACCAAAACTCCCGCTAAGGTAGTCGGTTGGTCAGCACGCACGGTCAAGGTTTGTGTAGACCGTGTTTGAGCGCTGTTTTGGTCCGGGATTGCAGAGGCCGACGCCAGGGTTAGGGGAGTATTGAGCGATGCTGCCAGAGATGCGTCCAGGTCAGCACTGATGGCGGCGGTACCACCGAGAATCAAAGCAGCGTCAAGCGCGGGACGCGTCGAGTCAATAAAACTCTGCGTAGCTTCGGAGTAGTTGGTCGGCGGCATCAAGAGCAAGGATCCTTTCTCGGCGCTCACTAAAGCACTGCCGGTTAGTGCGTCGGGGTAGTTGCTCCCGGTTGCAAACAAAAGCGTCTCCGGTTTGGGCGTAAAGCGCTCGATGACCTTTAGGTTGGTTTGATAACGGTCTTGACCGGCTACGCGCTCGACCTTATTAACCGATGCAATAGCCGATAGTTGTTCCTCCACGGCCAGGCTAACGACGCTACTGCCTCCGATAATATAAACGGTAGCGATATCAGTATGATTCTCAAGAAAAGCTGCACTTATGCTATTGAGTGAGTCGTCGTCAGTAAAAAGTAGCGGCAGGTTGAACATATTTGACGGCCCGCCGGCAGATACGGCATCGGGAAAAGCATCGCGATTGACGATAAAAGCCGATTTAGCATTCTTAAACTGATCAGCGACGAGCGCGGCGGTGCTCTCACGGTTTTCGCCGGCTATTCTGTGGCCCGAGAATCCCAAATCAGTGACGGATTTTTCTACGTCGGCCGAGATGGTGTTAACACCACCTAAAATATGAACCTCCCCATTTTTTTGGACGACTCGCGCCAACTCATCCGCCGTCTCCTGAGGCAGCTTGTTTTTAGTAGTGAGCAAGAGCGGGGCCGCGCCGGAGTTTGTCAGGGGAGCGGCAGCGAGGGCGTCAGCAAACGACTCACCACTCGCTAAGTAGGCTTTATTGGCAGAACTCTCCTCAGGAAAACGACGCTCAGAGACTCCAACCGCGGTGCTATAGCGGTTAGGGCTATCCTCGGGGACGCGCTCGACCTCAATAACACTAAGGCGTGCATCAATGTAGTCAGAGGGGTTGAGCCAGTCCTGTAACTCAGTCTCATCGCCATACCCGTAGTACACCCAATCATCCGAGAGCGGTACAAAGGGGCCGTTGCGGATGCCAAAATGCAAGTGAGAGATCCAACCGCCGTTTGTCGAAGTGTCACCCAAATAGCCGATCAGCTGACCGCGCTCTACAGCTTGTCCCTCACTGACCTGGACGGTAGCAAAGTCCAAGTGCCCGTGCAGAGATACGACCGTATCGCCTGCTTGATTGGTATTTTCGATTAATACGATGCCGCCCCAGCCACCACCGTTCATGTCCATGGCGAGTTCTACCGTACCATTGGCGGGAGCAAAAACAGGCGTACCGGCCTCGCCATGCGCGTCTTCTCCCAAGTGGTATGGCCGAGACTGGTTCCAAGTGACCATCTCACCAAACTGGTATCCGTCAACTAACCAATAGGTCAGCGGGGTCTGCCAAACACCGGCCGTTGCGGCCAGGGTTGAGATCGGGAGACCAAACACACTGATCGCTAATCCAAAAATCACAAGCACAGCGGTGCGGCGCATGGCTATGCGGTAACAGGCGGTGATTCGTTCCTTTAATTTGCGAGTCACTATAGTGGAAAGTTAGCGTACACTTCATGAGCGGTTTATTTGTGAAGCGTAACAAAGCATAATAGCACGTAATTACGACATTGTCAATAGTTTTGGGTAAACGTGGTAACATCAATGCTAATGAAAAGCACTAAATTTTCTTTAGCAATGCGCGCCCTAGCGGTTGTTGTGCTCGTGTCTCTGGTTGGCATAATCGGAACCCGGGCGGACGCACAAACAAAATCCTGGGAGTTTGTACGCTGGGAGACCGCAATGGCTGTTCAGGAGAACGGCGACATCAATGTACGCGAGACCCACTCGGTACGCTTTACAGGATCCTTCAGTTTTTACACGCGCACCATCTCGCATAAGCGGATCGACGATATCGAGATCGCCAAAGTAGTAGACGAGACAAATAATCGTGAGCTGCTGCCTGGTGAGTACGACATCTCGCCGACATTTTTTGGTTCGGATGCAGCGACCGAGGTTGAGATCCATTTTAGCCTGCGCGATACCGTTCAGACCTGGAGTATTTATTATAAAGTCAAAGGCGGTGTCGGTTTTTTTGAGGATCATGACGAACTCTACTGGAACGTAATCTCATCCGATCGAGATGTCCCGATAGAATCAATTGAGACGGTCGTGCAGTTGCCTCAAGAAGTTGACCCGTCTCAAATCCAGACGACGTACTATGAGAGCGGTGTGCGCGAGGTGACGCAAGAGGTTATCGATGGTTTAACCATACGGTTTACGGCAGGCAAAGCAAACCCGGGTAGCGATTTTACAATTGTGACCGGCTGGCCAACCGGTATCGTCCAAAACCCCGGCATCGTCAGGGTTGAGTCTTTTCCGGATGACGCGGATGTGATCGTAGCGGGCGTTGATACATTTTTAGAAACTCCCGTCGGCTTGCGTAGGGGTCGTGAGCTCACCGGTCCGGGGCCGTTTACCGTCCAGGTGCGTAAGTATGGCATCACGAGTCAGCGCTACCAGGTTGAGGTAGAACCGGGCGCAACGTCAGTCCAACAGATCAGCGTTTTTGATAC
>JAUYIX010000006.1 GCA_030688115.1 bacterium | reverse complement strand
CTGTCCGGGTCCTCGACCGATGACAACATTGTCAAACAAATCAAGTACGAGGCGCAGAGGGCTAAGCGCGTATTAGTGATTTTAGACTCCGATCACAGCCAGGCTCATGTCGCTCGTGAACTTGAGATATATGCTGCGCTGGTAACAAAGGATAGCTACGTGATCGTCGAGGACTCAAATATAAATGGGCACCCGGTTTATCAGGAATTTGGTCCGGGGCCATACGAGGCGCTGCACGCTTTTCTAAAAAACAATAGTCACTTTGCAATAGACAAGACCCTCGAGAAGTTTTTTGTCTCTTTTAATACGGATGGCTATCTAAAACGAATCTCGTGAATTTAGCACCTTTAAATCTCTCGAGAGGGGCGACCATAGCTGCACTAATGGTGGTCGTGGGTTTGGGTGTTGCAAGCATGTTTGCGCCACTCACTTTTATATTTGTGATTGCAGCCGTTGGAGCTTTGGCGGTTGTCATAGCACGACCGCACTTTGGCTTGGCGTTACTTGTCCCGGCACTTTTTTTTGAGGCAGACATATATAGTCTGACACTTCCGTTTGGTCGGCTGCGTTTTTACCACGTACTTGTCGTGGCTCTTTTTGTCCGAGTCTTGATTGATTTGCTCAGAGGTGCGCGTGCTTGGCGCAAGACCCCATTGGACTTGCCACTTTTGCTGTATCTTATACTTAACTGGGCAACCGTTGCGTTAGCACCGGATCCAAGTATCGCAATCAAGATCGCAGCATTGATTTCTCTTTTGGCGCTGCTCTATTGGACGGTCACACAATTGGTGACAACCTCAAAACATTTTTTACTACAGGCAGAACTCCTGTTGCTAGCATCACTCGGCGTGGCCCTCTTTGGATTGTTCCAGATCTTTGCGGTCTGGTTGGCGTCACACATCGACCTGACGCTCTGGAGTGGTCCGATTATTCATGGAGATGTTCTGCCTTATGGGCGTCCCTATGGAACCTTTGTCGAGCCAGACTGGTTTGGTACAACCATGGCAGCTGCGTTTGTTGCCACTACGCTACTATCATTTACCAAAGCATTTAAAACAAAACAGGTAGAACTAACCCTCGTCTCGCTGGTGCTGTTAATTGCAACCGTATTGAGTGGCGTACGTGGAGGTTGGCTCGCGGTCTTGATCAGTCTGCCGGTCATGTTGCTGATCCACCGGTACCGATTAAAGTTACTGGATACTAAACTGTTGGGTAGTCTGGCGGTGCTGGTCGGGATTGTGGCCACACTGACGCTGGCGTTTACCCCGAGTGTCAGAGAAGCGCTGATTGATCGGACTACAACTTTAGTCAGCGCCGATACGCTGTACGATGAGCCGCGTTTTTTGATCATGCAAGATGGCTGGGAATTGTTTTTAGAAGCGCCCTGGCTTGGTCGCGGCCCCGGCGCCTATACGACACTCGGTACGATCCCTTATGTTACCCAGCTGTCAGCGCTGCTCTATGGCATCGAGAATTTCCAGACCAATGCCATTTTAACGGTCCTAATCGACACCGGTCTGATTGGTCTGTTAGTGGTGGTTATGCTGGGAGTGCGCTTTGTCAAAACGACCTGGCGGGGACTTAGGCAGCCCCCGAAGAGCTCAAAAGAGGCAGAAATCCAGGCAGTGCTTTTTTGCCTGGCAGGCGCAGCATTGACCTTACTACTGGCATATCAGGTCTCTACGGGCGTTTGGCTGGGCTTGACATGGTACCTGGGATCTCTTATAATCTCTGGCTCCCTTTTAAGGAGTTCAATTAAAAAAAATCATGCAGCCTAGCTACTCAATTATCGTCATCGCCTATAACCAGCCGCATCTCGTTGAGCGCTGTATCGAGAGCATCATGCAAAATGGCGCCCTGATCAGTCAGACCAAAGAGGTGATTCTGGTGAACAACGGTCCTGAGCATGCTCGTCTCCCGGATGGTCATGAGCAGTTTATTACCGTCATCAACAACGACAAGAACCTTGGCTTTGGACAGGCGGTAAACCAAGCTGCCGAGATTGCGACCGGGGAGTACCTATTTTTACTTAACTCCGATGCGGTTTTGACAGACACAACCCTTAAAGAGTTGACCTCGTTTATCAGAGCAAATCCGCAAGCCAGCATCGTAGGCACAAAACAAAAAACAACGCAGGGTAAGCTTGTCGCAAGTTTTGGAAATTATCCCTCAGCCTGGCGAGAACTGGCCGCTTTAACCGGGGTCTCTAAAGTTCTGCCGGTAGGACGTCTGATTACACCGACTCGTGCTTTACGCAGCCGCTATGGAAGGACAGGCGAGCGTGCTTGGGTAAGCGGCGGTGCCATGATAATCAAAGCAAGTGATTTTGAGCGCGTGGGTGGTTTTGACCCGATGTACTTTTTGTACGTTGACGATATTGACATCTGCCGTCGCGTACGGGGCAGCGCCGGGCAAGTTTGGTATTGCGCTGAGGCACTCGTGTTACATGACTACGGCTCAAGTGGATCTCGTGAGCATGCTCAACGCTACACAACGCAAGGTCTACTCTACTTTGCCAAAAAATATGGACAAGCTGTTAAACCGCTCGCCACAATTCAGTCGATCAAGCACGCTATCCGGCCATGAAAATAGTTCAGGTTAATAAGTTTTTCTTCCCGGAATATGGCACCGAACGGTATATGTTTGGTTTAATGGACGAACTAACTCGGCGTGGACACGAGCTGATTCCGTTTGCGATGCATCACCAAAAAAATGTTCCGACACCTTACGCCAAGTATTTTGTCTCAAATATTGATGCACAGAGTACCGCGCTCTCTCTTGGGTCGCTTAAAGCTTTTGCTCGGGCGGTTTACTCTCGCGAGGCGCGTAAAAAGTTTGGCCGATTACTCGACGATACGCAGCCGGACGTAGTGCATGTTCATACGATCCATCATCACCTCTCTCCCTCGATCTTGCGCGAGGCGCATAAAAGAAAAATTCCAATCGTGCAAACCCTACACGATTACAAGCTGGTGAATCCGGCCTATTTGTTTCCATTGCGGGATGGTCGGCCCTGTACCGAGTGTCGGCGTGGCAACTGGCTACACTTGATCCGTCATCGGGCTCATAAAAACTCCAGACTCTCGACTGCCGCCCTTGTCCTCGAAAGCTTTATTCATGCGACAACCAGGATATATGAGCGGTCGGTGTATCGGTTTATCGCACCAAGCAGAGATATGGCCGGGCGACTGATCGAGTTCGGGGTTGCCCCGGGCCGAGTCAGTGTCATCCCTCATTTTATTGATCTGGAATCCTGGAGGCCGGCACAAACACGTGGCGGTGGGGTTCTGTTTGCCGGGCGGCTAATGGCGGATCGCGGACTCGATCATGTTGTGCATATCGCTCAAGCCCTACCCGGTACTCAAATTAAAGTCGCCGGGGATGGCCCGGAGCGGGCCTCTCTTGAGGCGCGACTTACGATGTTGGGTATAAAAAATGTAACGATGCTGGGACGCCTCTCAGGGGATGATCTTATCCAAGCTTATAAAAATGCGCGCATCGTTTTGTTTCCGTCGTTGACCTTGGACACCTTTGGACTGTCAGTGCTGGAGGCGATGGCCTCTAATAAACCGGTCGTGGCAACCCGCTTGGGCGGAGTTTTAGATTTAATCTCAGATAACGAGAACGGCATTTTATATCAGCCGGATCAGCCGGAACAGGCCGTAGCGGGAATAAAAAAATTACTGGGCGATGATGTGTTGGCACGCACCCTAGGACGCAATGCACGCAAAACCGCAGAGGAGTTCTCCCTGACCGACCACTACGAGCGAATTATTAATCTGTATGCAGCCGCGACCATTAACTCGGTAGAACAGCGTCTAGAACGGCTATACGCATCCAAATTAGTGGAGGCAACCGTATGAGCACCATGCCACTACATATTGCGCTCCTTGGCCATCGGGGTATCCCGGGCAACTATGGAGGCTTTGAGACTTTTGCGGAGGAACTGGCGGTGCGTTTGGTTAAGCAAGGCAACCGTGTCGACGTGTATTGTCGCACTAATTCAGGAGCGTACCGTAAACCAACCTATAAAGGCGCCACTTTGGTATATCTCTCGACAATCTCAAACAAATATATCGACACGTTGTACCACACATTCAAATCAGTTTTACATGCGGTGTTTATCGGCCGACCTGATGTGATTATTATGGTAAATGTGGGCAACACGATCATTAGTTGGATCCCGCGCCTTTTTGGTATCCCGGTGATTTTAAATGTGGATGGGCTCGAGTGGGAGCGCAAAAAATGGAATGGACTTGCGCGCATTTATTTGCGTATGTCGGCCGCACTCACGCGATTTTTGCCTACCGCTGTAGTCACTGACGCTAAAGTCATTCAAGACTACTATCAAGAGCGCGTTGGATTAGAGACGACCATGATCCCGTATGGAGCTCTTGTCACGCGTAAGCGCAATAGCTCTGCGCTGAGCAAGTACGGCCTCAAGCCCAATAACTACTACTTGTACGTTGCGCGTTTTGAACCGGAGAACAATCCGCATCTGGTGGTAAAAGCCTTTGAAAAAGTTGATACCGACAAGCCCTTAGTGATGGTTGGAGATGCTCCCTATGCCGCTGTGTACGGAAAGCAAGTACGAGATACGGACGACACACGTATTAAATTTTTAGGGTTTGTGTTTGGTAAAGAGTATAAGGCCCTGCAACAAAACGCCTATGCCTATATTCAAGCAACCGAGGTTGGCGGAACACACCCGGCCCTTATCGAGGCTATGGGATTTGGAAACTGCGTCCTGGTAAATGCTACTCCAGAGAATATGGAGACAACTAATGGTGCGGCGGTGCCGTTTTGGTTCTACCGAGGAGCACGAGCCGCTGAGGGTCTTTCACGAAAAATACAACATATCGAAAACAACCCCGCGATCGTCAAGGAATTCCGGGCCAAGGCCATGGCGCATATCCGCGCAACCTACCGCTGGGACATTGTGACACAACAGTATCTTGGCTTGATAGAACAGGTGCTATTGCCCCGGATTACTCCGGTTGTAGTAGAATCACCGCATGCCTAGGTTTAGAACTAATACTGTTTAGTGATCGCAACCCCGGTATAAAAAGACTTAAGAATTTGGTCGACCGATTTACCTTGGTTAGCACGCGCTAGTGCTCCACTCGCATCCAGCCCGACGCCATGACCAAGTAAGGACTTACCGTCGTTCTCGGGAACGGCAACTCGTACGAGCCAGGGTTTGACCGATCCCCCAAACACCTCATGAAAACCACGCGTGTGTCCATCGGATTGCGAAAAGTAAGGGGTAACAACAACTTTGCCCTGGTAGGTCACCATTTTACCGGTCGAGGCTTTGACCGCATCCACAAAAGCGGCGTTGCGTTGCTCCAAATTATAGCCTTTGTAGACTTGGTCATTTTTGTTGTCTACGTCAAAGCCTTGCGCGGGATGTTTACCACCGATCGAGCGTTGATACTCGGCATAGGTGCGGGCCGCAATTGCCAAAACCTGTAGATAGGTATCGGTATCATTGGAGGCCTCGCCCAGTCCCCACAGATACTGCTCAAGCGGCAACTCGTTAATTACGTAGAGCTTACTGTCGCTGGTATGGCGCATCTCGATAACACCCCTAAAAGCATTGTCATTAATAGACGGATCCCAGGCCGGATGATCCTCATATGTTGCTACGTTTAAAATGGTTGAACCCTTAGGGACAAACCTGACCGGGTTTGTGGTCGTCCCGGATACCGCTCCGCTCATCGAGTAAGTTCCACCACTCCAGCGCACGTTGGTTTGTCCACTCGCGGCACTGCCCAGCTTGGTACCCGCGCTATCAACCACATCATAGGCTGACCCGGCATGGACTCCCGCTTGCGATGGTTCCTCGTAAATACCAACACGGATCGTAGGCCCGCTTGCGTTTATCTTGGGGACTCCCGTCGTTACCCTGGTAATTGAGAAGGCAGAACCAACGACCGGCTCTCCCGTAGTATCCAGCAGCGTAAACGTATCACTGACCGAACCATTTTTTGATCCAGCGGCAACCTCAATTGATAGGCGTGCTATCTGGTCAGGGGCCACGACCGGCGGCTCTAATGCTGACGGTGAAAAACTGCTAACCCACGAGCCGGCCCGGAAAACGCTGTCGTGCTTAAGCGGCTGATTGGTCGTCACCGTTATCGCCGACGATCCATTGGCATACCAGGTGCGCGCTCCGATATTTTTTATCTCTATGTCGAGACGCTCAGTTGTGTTTACAGCAACGGAGACGGAGTTTTGGACGGTCAATAATTTAGCCGCCAAGGCCGGTCTGACAACAACCCGGACGGTAAATGTTGATCCGTCAATTGGTGCGGAGCCGCTGCCAACCAAATGATAGGTCTCAGAGTAGTCACCGGCGCTCGGCGGCGCAATAATCGGAAAAGACAGACTGGTTGATTGACCACCGGCTACAGCGTTTGCCAAGGCGACCGGACGCGTTGGAGACTTCCAAGCACTCGTGTGCAATACCGAGCTATTCTTGTTTTTTAACTCTAGGGCAACCAGACCAGAGCCCTGTGACTCCCAGGTCTTTGTCGATTTATTTGTAACATTGAGGGTTACCACTCGTTGTTCTCCCGGGGTGGCATACAAAACGATCGGCCGCTCGTTTAGCTCTGATTGATAGGGATTATTTGCAGCAATGTGCAGGGTGAACTCGGTGCCCGGTACAAAAGCGATATGATCGATAACCATTTGCATGGGCTCGTTGTACTCGGCAGTCGCCGGAGGAACCGCTAAGACGATCTTGAAAAGACCCTCTTGGTCGGGCGCAACTGACGATGTACTCATCAAGGCCGGTCGATAGGGGAGCGGCCAGCTCCCATCGCGCAACAGACTGTCGCGTCCTTTAGGTTGAACAAGATTTATTGCCGCTGCGTTTTCTCCCGAGTTAACCCAGGTTGTTGCGCCGGTATTTTTTATGCGTACCTCAACGAGCGCGTCTTTGCCACCCTCTACTTTGATCGGATCCGCGAGACCGATAACCTGTCCTTGATACTCGGGTCTCACAGAGCGGGTAATCGTCAAGTCCGTGCCGGTAATGCTCGCCGCGTTTTTGCGAGCAACAGCAAAAGTATCGCTGGTTTCTCCGTAATCAGCCCCGGCTAAAGGGACTTTAAAGGTTGCCGTCTGGTTGGGTGCCACGGATGACTCTAACATTGTTGCTGGCTCAGCTGTGCCAAGCCAGCCCGTCGTAGCCAGTGGGCTGGCATGACGGTCCGGTAATCTTGTTTGCAAGACAATCGGGTTGGCCCACGATTTGGACCATGTTGTTGAACCGGTATTCCTAACTTTAACGATGGCGGTTCCGGCGGTGTTCAGGGGTAGTATGCTGCCGGATACGCTGACGACGGCGCCACTATAACTACCTCCATAATAAGATGCGCGTGCCGCAAGAGCAGCGCTACGGACTGAACCAAGCCGAGCGTACTCGGTAGAACCGGGGCAAAGAGTTTGCCCAAAATCACGATGACCTGCCAAGGTTGGCCCCTCGGTGTCAATAAAGGTATGCATTTGGGTCGGGTCCAGATCGTACTTAGCAGAAATAAAAGCTGATAGTTGTGTCAACGCTTGTTCTGCCTGCGAACTTGCCGGAGTAGATTGATAGGTACCCAAAAGCGCAATACCAATTGAGCCGGTATTGTATCCCAGCGTGTGCGCACCGATTGCGTTCCAGCCACCTTTGCGCCCCTCATAAATGCGACCCTGCGGATCAATCAAAAAATTATAACCAATGTCACCCCAGCCCAGAGTTTGCGCGTGGTATTGGTAAATTCCTCGTATTGCTGCAGCCGGATCGGTTCCGCCATCACCGCCTGCGGTATGGTGCACAATAATTTGCTTAACCGTTGCGTATTGCGGGGCCCAATTCATGAGCGCCTCATTGGCACCCCATTGAGTTCTGCTAATAACCGCGGGTTGGTTGCTCGTGGGCGAGGCCGCTTGCAGTGTCTCCTCGGTGGGTTCAGGGGCTTTTGGTCCCGGGTTGGGATCCATAAAATCAAAACGTATCTGCTCAAGTCGCGGTGTGCGACCGGAGTCTTGCGTAACAAGATCCACAGAAAACTGTATGCGCGTTGATGGATCAACAAATAGGAGATCGCTGATGCGCGCCGTTGCATCGTCAACGGCAAAGGCATCCTCAGATACTTGAAGCGACTGCCAAGCGCCCCAGCCGGTTTGGCTGCCCGCTCTGACGGCCAGTGTCAATGAGGTACCGGCAGGTTCTGCCGCGTGCCAGCGGACACCAAATGCGCTAAACGGTCGGTCCGTGGAATATATCTCTGACTCAACATGACGCGCGTCGGCGTATACGCCGCCGGTATTTGTCAGCGTAAGTCCCGGGCTGGCGGAGAGCGTCTCATCAATCTCGGTGTGCTCGGATTGAGTGGTAAAATGTTGTCCGAGTGAACTAACCAGTGTGCGTGTCGGTTCTGTATTATTAATAATGTTCGGCCCAAACCGGACTGCCACGGTAATAATACCAAGCAGCCCTAGAGTGGCAGCCCCAACGCGGAATATTTTAGCGAGAGGAAGTGGGAAATACATTAATTATCGAAACATATTGTAGCATGCAATTGTTAGTTTGTCAATGTTGGGGTCTGGACGGGTCCAATACTGTGGCGTCTCGTGTTAGGATATGTCTGTGATGGGCAGTATCTCCAGGACATTTATTATAGTAGCACTGTTGATCATTGGTTTGGGATTTGTGGTTAATGGGGCGCATTCACTTCAAGCGCAAGATCAGTACGAGCAGTGGGCCAATGAAGGCAAGATTCTTCCGGATCGTGTCGTCGTTAAACTTGATGAGAATATTGCAGATGCTGGGGTGGTGGAGCGGGCCATAGGCAC
>JAUYIX010000005.1 GCA_030688115.1 bacterium | reverse complement strand
GCGATCATACCTCCCTCAAAGCGAGAGCGTAGTCGATCCTCTAAGGTTGGGATAGCTTTAGGTGGACGATCACTCGAGAGAATAATCTGTTTATTAGCCCCGAAGAGAGTATTAAAGGTGTGAAAAAATTCTTCCTGTGTTTGCTCCTTACCGGCAATAAATTGTATATCATCAACAATAAGTACATCTACATCCCGATAACGACTCTTAAAGTTGCTCCCTCGATTACTAATCGAGTCAATAAACTCATTAGTAAAGCGCTCACTGGTCACATACCAAACCTTTTTTTCGGGATTGCGTTTTTTAATAGTGTTTCCAATGGCATGCATGAGGTGAGTTTTGCCTAGTCCAACGCCACCATAAATAAATAACGGGTTATAAGTGTTACCAGGTTTTTGGGCAACCGCGGTACAACCGGCATGTGCCAGCTCATTTGATGGCCCAACAATAAATGTCTCAAAGGTATAACGAGGGTTTAAGTTACTATCGCCATCCATAGTGTTCTCAACACTAACGGAGCCATGCCCCAGTGTTGCGACGGTGTTGTTGCCGGTATACGTGAGAGGAGCGCCGCTATCCGGCTCTGTTGAGTTGCCTTGAGCAACGTGTGCGGTCGCTGAGCCGGCAGAACCACGAGGTAACTTTGTGCCAATCTCGTATGAGACCTTAAACATATGACTTCCGGTACAGTGTTTGAGCGCCGTAACGATTTGTTTATGATATTTTTTCTCTAGCCACTCTTTTGTAAAAGCGTTTGGAACCCCAATGTTTGCCTCACTAGGGTCGAGAGAGTTTATCCAGGTTTTTTTTAACCACGTGGTGAAATTTGCCTTACTTATGGTGAGTTCTAGCTCTGCGAGAGCGGCTTGCCAAACTTTTTCTTGATCCATGTGGTTGTGAGAAGTTTATTTACGAGAACAGAGGCCAAATGTACCACCATTGTGGAAAAGGTCCAAAAATAGGCCTTTAATTGGCTCAACAAAAGCTTAATCATCTATCCACATATCCAGTACGTGTCTTTTTTGTCGTTAAGACTGTGCAGAAAATGTGGATACAATCAAAAAAATTGACCATATACCCGAGAGCAGGTACGATCCTCTCACATATAAGCTATGCCAAAGCGAACATACCAACCAAAAAAGCGCCGCCGTCTAAAAAGACACGGTTTTAGACTACGCATGAGAACGACAAGTGGGCGCAAAGTTGTGCGACAGCGCCGCCACAAGGGTCGCAAGCGTGTTGTTGTAGGGAAAAAATAGAATGTTGCGTAAGCGCGAACGACTGGCGCGAGCGCGGGACATTGCAAATACAAGAAAAACAGGAACTCGCCGTAAAGATGAGAACTTTAGCGTGACCATCTCAAAACGCCCCACGGGCGATACGTCGCGTGCGACGGTTGTCGTATCAAAACAAACTGCGCGCAAGGCGGTTGATCGTAATCACGTTAAACGACAAGTTAGAGAGATTATTAAACCCCATATTGGTAAAACAAGCGGGCCATTTGTTGATGTAGTGATTTCTGTAAAAAAACCGGCGCTGGCAAAGTCGTATAGTGCGCTCAAAGTCTCCCTACTCGCACTGTTAGACTAAGTATATGGAGACAACCCTCTTAATTTCACGATTGCTCGCCGCCCCACTCGTTTTAATAGTCCGAGTCTACCAGCGTACGCTCTCACCGGACCATGGTCTGTATAAGGCGCACTATCCCAATGGGTACTGTAGATTTTATCCGTCATGCTCAGAGTACGCGGTCAGCGGGTTACGGAGCGCTGGTATTTTAGCGCTACCTAAGATAGTCTGGCGACTTGTGCGCTGCCAACCGTGGTCTCTCGGCGGCGTCGATCATTATTCTCATACCCATGTTGCAAACAATATTCGTTGATCCATTTTTAAACCTGTTTATCGGTATCCGGAACTTTATCCCGGGTAATGATTTAGGTTTTGCGATTATTATCATCACGATTATTGTGCGGTTCATCCTGTACCCGTTTGCCTCAAAGCAAATTAAGGCACAGCGCTCTATGCAAGACCTGCAGCCGCGCATCAATGAGATTCGAGAAAAGCACAAAGACGACAAAGAGGCGCAAACCAAGGCGCTCATGGAGTTCTACAAAAAAAATCGGATCAACCCGCTCTCCTCGTGTTTGCCTTTAGTCGTGCAGATCGCGCTCATTTATCCGCTCTTTTTGGTTTTTAGGTTGGCAGTGAGCGGTGCCGAGTTTGGTGATCGTCTGTACCCTTTTGTCGCGCACCCGCCTGTTCCACTCGACACGATGTTTTTGGGCTTTGTCGACATGGCTACCCCGCGCAATATCGTCTTGGCGGTGCTCGCTGCCGCAGCGCAATTTGTGCAGTCATGGATGCTAATGAAGCGTCGCAAAAAGGAGGAACAAACCAAACAAAATGACAAAAAAGACCCGACACAAGCCGCCACCGCGATCACTAAAAACCTCATGTATGTTTTTCCGCTTATGACGGGGTATTTTGCCTATCAGTTTCCGGCCGGTTTGGCCCTCTACTGGCTAGCCTCAACACTGTTTGCAATTATCCAGCAGTGGATTATTATGCGCTCAAAGGCCTCCGGACCCCGACCTACACATCCCGAGCACGAGGCCGTAGTAGTAAAATAGACCATTATGAACACCGAGACCCAGACCGAGAAAACAGTCGACAAGACGGTGCCCTTAGAGCTTGTTAAACAAACTGCAGAAAAACTGCTCGGGTATTTGTCTGACAATGTAACTATAAAATGCTCGGTGGAGTCGATTGGCCGCAAACGGTCGGCGATTAAAATTAAGATTGACACCGAGGACTCACGTCGTTTGATAGGACAGTATGGCGCCACCCTACAGGCTATGCAATACATTGTGCGCTTACTTATTTCGGCCCAAACCGGACGGCCAAGTTATGCGACGATTGATGTAAACGACTACAAAGCGCAACAAGAGCAAAAAATTATTGATGCTGCGCAAGAGGGCGCGCAAAAGGCTTTGCGCACCGACAGCATGGTGATTCTTAGACCCATGTCCAGTTACGAGCGGCGCGTCGTACACGTGGCGCTACAGGAGAACAAAGCGGTCACTACAGAGAGTCTGGGACAAGATCCTAACCGTCGGGTGGTTATTAAACCCACGCACGAGTCACGCGTTGTACAAAGTTTTGCTCAAAAAGGATTTACACTCGACGACATAAAGCTATAGAGCATGGTGATAACGGTTGATCAGCTAAAGGAGCTGCCGATAGCCCCACCTAATCTGCATATTAAACAGGTAATTGTTGATTTTAAAAAAATCGAAGTGGTGGCAATCGTCTTTGGAAAAGCGCGCCTTTTTGGTAAGTCGCGTCTGGTTAACTTTGCCGACATCCGCGTCGAGTCATCAGAAAAAGGCATTATTCTCCCGAGTTCTGCGATGAGCACGACCGATTACATGGACCACCAGCGTTTTGGCGACCTGACTGATTACTCCGTGTTTACCGAGCGCAAGCGGTATTTAGGTAAACTCGTAACCTATAAGGTTGATATGGACAGCGCAAAAATTACCGCCCTGTGGGTTAAGCCTCCACTGGCACTGCGAGATCTTTGGAGGCAAATTCTTTTAATAGGTCGCTCACAGATAGTGCAGATAACGCCGGAGGCGATCATCGTTGATGAGGCGGTAATAAAGTCAGCCTTAAAGGCATCCACCGTTGCGGAGCTTGGTCGTGAGGCGGAGGCTCAGGCCCTCGGCGCAGCCAGCCCAAGTGCGCTTGAGTCCAACAACCCAAACGGCTGACTTGGCCTCCCAAGCGCGTAGAGGCTTTCCCAGGGGAAGCAGGAGAAAGCTTACTACGCGAATGAGAGGTGATTTTTATTAATTTCCTCTCCTGTTGCTACCGCGCCGTGAGCAACCGGAGAGTGCCTCCCCTAGCGATACGACCGCACCAACCCGACGACCTTACCCTGTATCTTGACCGAGCGAACTCTAAAGGGCTCCATCGCCGCGTTAGCCGGCTGCAACCTGATGTGGTCACGCTCTTTGTAATATCGCTTAAGCGTTGCAAATTGGTTCTCTAGCAGTGCCACAACAATATCCCCGTTGTTAGCTACATTTTGATCCTCGATGATCACAAAATCTCCGTTTAGGATCCCGTCCTCTATCATAGAGTCACCCTTAACGCGCAAAGAGTAATAATTACCGCGTCCGAGCATCGTTTGCGGGACGGTCATCGTGTCCGGCTCTTGCAGAGCCTCAATCGGTTGACCGGCGGTGATAAGTCCGACAAGGGGTATATCAACGACGGAGTTATCGGTCTGGGCCGGTGCGGTGGGTTCAAGTGATCGGTAGCTCTTATCCCCGTCTTTTGTCTCCGGTTGTAAATATCCTTTGGATTGAAGAGTCTGGACGTGTTGATGCACCGTGGCAACCGATGAGAGCTTAAAATGCTGAGCGATCTCGCGATAGCTGGGACTGTACCCTTTTTTTGTAAGGAACCCGTCGACGTAATCCAGAATGAGGCGCTGTTTTTTTGTAAGAGATGGTGTGGTCATTGCCAATAAGTGTGAATGGTAATCTCAGGCTCGTTAAACGCTAAGGGTTGCGTGTTAAGCGTCTCGATAAATCGCTCAATCTCAGCGAGTTTGCGTGTGTAGGTTTTGATTTTGCTGACAGCAAGGTTTGATGGGAGTGGAGAGGCCATGGTAAATGTGTTTGTTTCGATCATAAGTAAGATAGTAACCGAACAAAAACCGAACGTCCAGTATGACTTTTCCACAATTTCTCAATTAATTCCCGAGTGCCCAAATAGTGGGCGGAACGGGGCAGAGGTAGAGGCGGAGCCGGGGTCGGAGGCGGAGGTAGCTTTATTTAGCCAGGATAATCGCTTGTTCGTCCTTAAAGACCTCATTAAATCCATGGTCTCGGGTCAGCTCCCCTATCAGGTCACTGTCCGGCTTGATTACAAACAGATCCACACTAAACCGGTCGAGAGTCTCTTGGAGGGCCGTCCGTCGCTCAATCGCAAAATACTCGTCGATGATTTTAAAATCCTGCGTCTGCCAGGAGGGCATGCGCCCGTCGATAAAAGTCTTAAACCAGGGCACCTTGTAGAGCAGATAACCACCCCAACCATACTCATTAAAAGGGTGCGACTCGGCGTACTCGTTATGTTCCGCCAAAAACTGAGCCGCCCCAACGGGGTAATCACTCTGGGTAAAGACGGTTTGATCATGGTCGAGAGTCCTAAACGTCTCCAGGGGGAACCGGCTGGCCCCGGCCGCAACAAACAGCAACGCCGCCAGGAGTGTCGGCCAAAGCCGAACCGCGATCTCGGCACCACTCGGTTTAAATGAGCGTATGATCTCAAAAGCCAGCGGTACGGCAAAGATCAAAAAGAGTGGGATATTGCGCACGGCCAACAACGAGGCGACAAAAAACGCCAGTGCCAACGCGCCATCGGTCATATTGGTGCGTGCTTGTCTAACCAAAAAGAGCGCTGCCAAGATTGCGACGCCGCCAAATAAGATCCAGCCGGTCATGGTGTAGGTCTGGGGTCCAAACCACTCAACAATATTGTTGTGCAAGGCCTTGTCGGTCAGGCTGCGGTAGGGTTCGAGCCAGATGTTCCAGCCGTAGGGGTTGGCAAAAGTGGCGGGAACACTTACCAGGCCGGCAATGGCGAGCCAGCCGAGCTGTCGTAACCCGGCAACCGGTCCGAGCTTGAGGTACGGCTTAAAAGCGATCTTGGCCGACTCGGTTACGATAAAAATTAATAAAACGATAAAGCCGGCCACAAAACTGGCATGCACGTTGGACCAAACCGCAAATATAATCGGTATCAAAATAAACCATCTTAATCGACCGGTACGCAGTGCTCGGCGGAGTACGCCGACGAGGGCCAACAACAATCCATAGGTAACCATTTGCGGGCGTGCTCCGATAAAAGAGCGGGAGGCGAGGGCAATCGTGATCCCGGCTCCGAGTGACCAGAGCCAGCCCAAACGACGCGCCATGCTCCACCAGACCCCGACACCTAAACCAAAGGCTGTAATCGCGGCGTAGACGATACTGAGCCCCCTGA
This sequence comes from bacterium, assembly GCA_030688115.1. Lineage (GTDB taxonomy): Bacteria > Patescibacteriota > JAUYIX01 > JAUYIX01 > JAUYIX01 > JAUYIX01. The sequence continues at coordinate 5,274 of JAUYIX010000005.1, read as the reverse complement.
ATCCGACCAGGCCATGCACCCATCCCATAAATAGGTCCTGGAGATACTCATGGTTGATCCAAAAAAATGTTGGCAGGGTGTGTGAGTACCAATCCACAAAGGGTATGCCGATCCGTGCGATATCTTGGCCGGCACGGATATGCCAAAACAAGTCCGGGTCAAAAGGGAGTTTATAGCTGGCGAAGAGCAGTCCGCTCGCCAGTACGGCAAACAGGATCCCGTAGGCTAATCTCGGTTTAAGCTGCAACCAACGCATCTGAGGACGGTCGTCGGTCTAAACTCGCCCCTTGATCGCCTCGGCCAGGCGCTGGACCGCAACGACCCCGGCCGCCTTGCGCAGGGACACTTTTTTGTCGTCGGCAATTTTCCAAACCGCACTGCTCGCTTGGTCCATGGCCGTCTTGAGTTTGGTAAAAACGTCCTGGCGGGTCCAGTGTTCGGACTTTTTGTTTTGCAGCCACTCAAAATAGCTGGTGGTCACACCACCCGCGTTGGCCAAGATGTCCGGGATAACCAGAACATTTTTTTTATCAAGGATCGTATCCGCCTCCGGAGTAGTCGGTCCGTTGGCCAACTCAATAATTACTTTAGCCTTGATCGAGTCGGCATTATCGGTGTTGATTTGGTTCTCGAGGGCGGCGGGTGCCAGTAACTCAATCTCGAGCGCCAGTTGATCAGCGAGCGTTTTGTCGGGCAATCCGTTGTAGCCCAAAACACTACCGCCGGCCTGCTTGTGCTCCATGACTTTGTCCGGGTCGAGTCCGCCCATATCGATGATCGCCCCACGCGAGTCGGAGACCGAGACAACTTTGTAGCCGCTCTCATGCATACGTTTGGCCAGGTAGAACCCCGCGTTGCCAAATCCAATAATAGCAACACGTGTCTCGGCCGGCTTAAGTCCGAGTCGAGTGGCGGCATACTCCCAGACGTAGTAGGCGCCCTCGCTGGTGGCCACGTCGCGCCCCTCACTACCGCCGGCCTCGACCGGTTTGCCGGTGATGACTGCCGGGGCTGGTCCGCCTGTCACTTTCTCATACTCGTCGCGGATCCAAGCCATGATGGCCGGATTTGTATTTACGTCCGGAGCCGGGACATCCTTGTCCGGACCGATAATGGGTGCGATCGCTCGAGTATAGGCGCGCGAGAGAGCCTCGAGTTCTGCCGGATCAAGTGTCTTAGGATTTACGATCACGCCACCTTTACCTCCACCCAAAGGGATGTTGGCCACGGCGGTTTTGAGTGACATCCAGAGCGAGAGCGCCTTGACCTCATCCAGAGAGACATTTTGGTGGTAGCGGATGCCGCCCTTGTAGGGGCCACGCGCGTTACTGTGCTGAGCACGGAAGCCGGTAAAGACCTCGACCCGGCCTTGGTTGGGGCCGCTGGTGCGGCGGATCGGTAAAGCGACCTCAACGATACGGTCGTGGCGCTCGAGTTGCTTAAGTGTATTTGGATCGATGCCCGCGATCTTGGCTGCATTACGCAGCTGCGTCAGGGCATTGGTAAAAGCGCTCTGGTTGGAAGGTTGTGCCATTGTTATTCGAGAATAGTGGGTAAAAATTGCTTAGCGGCGCTCGAAAAAACGCTTTTTTTGACGCGCGGTTAAAACGGTTTGTTCCACAAGAGCAACTCTAAAAAAAGACGTCGTTGTGGCGGTATTTTTAGTTTTGGCAGGACTTTTGTGAGTTCGGCTTTGTTAAGCTTTTGACCGCCTAAACCATAATTAATAAGTCGCTCGTAATGCCACGCAGGGTCGTTGCGGGCTTGTTTATTGTATTCTTTTTTGTCGTAATCCCAAGTCATAACTGTAGTGTAGTACGAGACTTTTGTCTTGGCCACTGGTGGGCGAGAGAGGACTTGAACCTCCACGATCTTGCGATCACTGGGTCCTAAACCCAGCGCGTCTGCCATTCCGCCACTCGCCCGTGGACGTGACTGTACAGTATATGGATAGGCCTTGTAAGGCAAAGTTTGGGTCTTTTTTGGGGGCTTTTGGGCATTTTGGGGTATATCTGTGCCTCGCACGCGATCGGCACGCAATCTTGACTTTTGGTGCCATTTATGTTAGTTTGCCGTGCTCTTGGAATGGCATATGGGAGGCCTCCAGGACTGATCGTTCCCAATTTAATATCCGGATGGCACGCATTTGCGTTGCTGTCTGTAAGTCTTGGTAACGGGACCTTTTTGGTTTCCAGGGTTTTTTGGTGCGAACCGGCCGGTGAGACCGGCCCACAGGAGATAGGCAAATGGCTAAGAAGAGCGCGATCAATAAAAAGCACGACGCCGATAACGGCGTCTGGCGGCTCGTCGACGGGGCCACACTGGTCATGACGATCAGGCAGCTACTTAGCAAAGGCGTTGCGGGAGGTAAGACCGACATGGCCTTTTGGGTCCTTAACGGGGCCGAGATCATCAAGTATTTGATGACTCGCGACGCCAAGGCAGCCACGGCGCTGCTCAACAATATCCCGTTCGTGATCAGCAAGGTGTTGGAACGGGTAAAAACTGAGGACGAGGCCGATCCCAACTTGTCCGATGAGGACAAAAAGGGACGCCAGGGACTAATGGCCACATTCTCGGGGTTTTTCGAAAAGTTGGTCAGGACCTTTGTCCCTGGCGAGCGGACCGAGCACCCAGTCATCGCGAGAGTCAATCAGATGGCTCTCGATAAAATGGAGGTGCGGCATGAGGCGGACCTAGTCAGGCTCAAGGCGAGCCTGGCCAAGGACGCAGCCGTGCAGCCCGTCCCGTTGCGGATCAGTCATATGTTGTGGCCTCCGTTGCGGAGTCGCGAGCGCGAGGCGGCCAAGCTGGCCGCTCAAAAGGCTGCTGCTACTCTGGGCACTCCGTCGCTCCAGGCCGACACGACCTCGGTCGTAGTCGATCTCGAGCACGTCTCGGTCAACGGTCAGGCCCCGGTGGCGGTCTCGCGTCCGGCCGTTAAGGTAACGCGGCCCATCATGCACGGGTTCATCCACAGAATGCTGTGGGGAGACGAGTGCGGACCCGGACTCGTCCACACTGATGCCCACAAGGGCACGGTCGTGGACTTCAACAATACCACGAGCTCTGCCGCAAGGGCCGATAACTCGTCCACCAATAACTCTGCGGCCCACAAGGCCGCCTCAACCCCGGCAGAGTCCGAGCCCACTTGGCTCGATCTGTGCTAGCGAGGATAAAAAATGAACTGGATGGAATTATTGAACTTCAACTTTCACCAGCTCCGAGGGGAGCTGGCGGACCTCTGGCGGAACAACCGTCGAGGGATTCGGGAGTTTTTGGAGGACAGGTTTGTGTACCTGGCCTTCTTCTGCGGCGTGTTCTTCCTGGCCCACCTGGCGTCGGTCGGCAGCTCTTTGTTGATCGAGCTGCCCTCGCCCGGTAACCCCGGGGGGTGGAGCCTGGCAATGGCCCTGGACTTTGTCCTGGTCGTTGTCAGCACAGGTGCCCTCTGGGGCGCCCTGGTGCAGGTTGCGATCCTCTATACGGGCGGGGCCCTTTTGCTCGACGGCGTCGAGGGGGTCCCGAACATGCTCGGTGGGCTGTTTAGGCACATCGCGCGTATGAGGGGCGTCGAGGCCGACATCGCCGGCGAGCGGCGGATCGGGCTTGACAAAATAAGCTCGGCCGCCAGGGACACCAGGGCGACGGTTTTTGTCCTCACGGTTGCCAACCTATTTTGGTGGTTGGTGATCTGGGGGGCGTATGGCCTGCAGCAGCCCATCGCAACGGTCGAGAGAGTAACTCTCTTTTTGGCCTTTGCGTTGGTGTTTTGCTGCGCGGGGTACGCGAGCACATACTCTTCTGCCCTCCGGACCGACACCGATTCCGTCCAGGCACAGGTCTGGCGGAATCGCATCGCTTGGGGGTCGACTGGGACTGTGGTATTCAGTCTCCTGTTTACGGGTTTACTCGTACACAGGTTTGGCTGGAGTCCGGAGGTTTCGGCATCCTGGTCGGAGTGGGCCGAGGGCAAGGGCCTCCTCCTTTGGGGGGTGGCTTTGGTGCTCGTCGGGGCGTACATCCGCCAGTTCGGGCGTACGCGCTCGCTGGCCAAATACGTCTGGGGGATGGGGATCGTCCTCTTCCTCCTCTCACCCTTGGTCTGGCAGACCACCCCACCCGGCCGCGCCGGTCAGGTGGTGACCAAGGTCACCCACGCGGCCGCCGACCGGATCGAGGGGGCACTGGTCCCCTCGGCTGCGGCAGCGGCAGCCCCCGCTGCCACGACCCCTCCCCCGGCGCCACCAGCCAAGGCCACGAGCGGGTTTAACTTCGAGATCGCAAGTTGCGACTCTCGGGAGATGACCCTCGACGTGGCCTGGATCGCCCCCAATGGAGCCACCGCTCCGCTGGAGAGTGGTCTCCCCATCGCCCCTCGGGGAGAGCCGGGGTCCAGCAAGCGTTACCAGGCGCTTGCGGCTCCGGCAGGGACCCACCTGCTCGTCGCCCTCAAAAATGGGAGTAGACGCCTCTACTCCCTGGAGGTTGACGGGTCCACCCTCCCGCCGCGGTTCCGGAGGGACCGGAGGTTCACCAACGCTGCCGACCCCTCTCGGGATTGGAACAGCTTGGAGTTCCGGGAGGAGGCAGGTGGAGCCGGCTTTTGGAGGCTGTCAGCCGGCTGCGCGGCATACGAGGAGCCCTAGCTCCTCAACGTTCTTTTTTGCGACCGGAGGTCGCCTGCCGGCTGGCAGTCTCCAGCCCTAAACATAAAAGACCGTACGGTAGCATCCGACGGTCTTTTAAAATTGTCTAGATAGGTTCTGCCGGCAGATACTGTCTGCCAGGCCAGGTAGCCCGGAGCCTTAAGGTGCCAAGACCTCGTTTAGGGTCAGGACGATGACAAGTGCCAAGAGGATTACGACGATACCGATGATGGCGTTTTTGATTGTGTTCTTTGCTTTTTCTATGCGACCCTCATCACCACCGGCCGTGATGTACAAAAAGCCTCCAACAATCAGGTAGAGCACGGCGACGGCACCGGCGATCCCAAGACCCCAAGTTACGACAGCAATGATCGTGTCAAAAATGGTGTCATCACGCAGTTGTGAGATACGTGGCACACCAACCTGCGCAAATGCGTTGCGAGCGGTTAAAAAAGCTGCTGCGCTTGCACCGACAGCACCGGTCTTTACGAGAATCTTTGTTGCGAGGTTATTCATAGGTTTATTTAAATTGATGATCCTTTATTAACTTATTGTGGAAAACTTTACAAGTAGTATAGCAGAACTTACGGCGACACTAAAAGCGAATCTCAAATGATCCCGATGG
>JAUYIX010000004.1 GCA_030688115.1 bacterium | reverse complement strand
ATGTCCTAGCCCAAGATGGTAGTGCGGTTGTGCCCGGTTCTCCTGCGGATAAACTGGGGCTTAGTGATGGAGACATCATTACTAAGATTGATGACAAGGAGATTACACCGGAGCGATCGTTGGCAACTATCTTGCGCACTTATAGGCCCGCAGATCAGATCACCGTTGATTGGATATCGCAGGGCGTCGAGCATACTGATCAGGTGCAACTGGACGCGATCGGCAATTAGCGTACTCTAGGAGCATGGCTTACTCACGAGTGCTACGTTGGTTGACCCGTCGCAGCTTTGGTTTTTGGCAGCGTCTCGGCTTACACGTCGTGCCTAACCACTACTATTATCCGATTCCCGACACAGCTAAGCTGCCTGACACACTCTGGGATAAAAAAATGTCAGTGGCGGGTTTGGATCTCCGCGAGGAGCAACAACTTGCCTTACTTTTAGAACTCACCCGGTACGCCCGGGAATTCGACCGCTTGGTTGGTTCTGATCTTCTCTCCCCGGCATATTCTGCTGATAATCCATCGTTGACCCCGCTAGACGCCAGCGCCTACTATTGTTTAATTCGGCTGCGTAAGCCTAAGCATATCGTAGAGATCGGAGGTGGATATAGTTCGTTAATCGCTGCGGAGGCTCTAAAGGCCAACTCTGGCAAGGGTTCGCAGGGGCATCTAACCGTTGTCGAGCCCTATCCTCCGGAGTGGTTAAAAAACCTACCATCCCTTAGCTTGATACAAAAGCCGGCTCAGGACGTGCCGTTAAAAACATTCGCGGCTCTTAGTGCGGGTGATATTTTGTTTATTGATTCGAGCCATGTGCTTACGATTGGCAGCGATGTTCACTATGAGATCCTGGAGATATTGCCACGCCTACAAAAAGGGGTAGCGGTGCATCTGCATGACATATTTATTCCCAATGAATACCCTAAGGAGTGGATAATAAAGCGCCAACGTTTTTGGACGGAGCAGTATTTGCTTCAAGCTTTTTTATCCGGAAATACGTCCTTTGAAGTCCGTTTAGCATTAAATTATCTCAGTAAGCGCAATCCACCCTTGTTAGCTCAGTTGTCTAAGCATCACCAAGCGACGTATCATCCGGGCAGCTTTTGGTTTGAGCGCGTTGGGGGTTAGCGATGATTCTGCAAGCGAGTGCCACGGATAACGTGACTGATTTCGTGATGCTGCACGACGCGGAATGCGATAAGGAGTAGTACATAAACGAGTGTCCCTATTGCAATGGTTATGACCATCGGTAGCGAGTGTGCAGCGTAGAGGGTTGCACCGAGGACCAAAACGCTAGAGATATAACCTAACACAATCCTTAAATGGATTAAGACGATTGATGAGCGAAGCAAAGCCGTAATTGTCGCAACAGCGATCGCCGTCTCAACCATGACCGTGCTGACGGCCGCCCCGTATAAAGAGAACCGATCAATGGCGGCGACATATAAGACCAGACTGATAACGGCGGTCGATCCAAAAATCCACGCAACGATGTAGGATTTATTTCTGGCTATCAGCGCGGTAGAACAGAGACTACCCAAAAAGAGCGGTAAAATAGCTAACGCCAGTATTCTTAGTATGATGATGCTCTCAGCGTAAGCTGTGCCGGAGAATATTGTAATAAATCGGTCAGCCTCGACAAAGGTCACCGCTGCGAGGAGACCGCCACTCATTAAGATCAGGCGTAGCGACCGCTCGAACTGTCTGCCAAACCGCTGCTCCTCGCGGTGCTCGGTCGAGCGAGTAAAAAATGGCAAAGCCAGTGCGCCAAATATGGCCGGAATTGTAATAAAAACGTCGATGTATTTATAGGCGGCACTATACACACCGACTACGTATGAGCTATCAAGCAATGACAAGATCAGCGTGTCGACTTTGAAGTAAACCAAACTAAAGAGTGAGATAAGCATAAGCGGCAAGGCTTGTCGTAGTAGGGGCCCCCAGGCACGTAAGCGCAGCTTGAGTTTTAGACTGAACAGATCACGGCTTAAAAAATATGTTCCACCAAATGTTGCCAGGCTGCCAACAACAAAAGCCCAAAAGTACCAAGAGAGCGGGGCGTTGCGCTCGAGGCCAATAAAAGTTGCGGCGAGCACAAGTAACCGACCGATGCTATCAGCCAGTCCGCTCAAATGCGTTTTAAGGCGCTCCTGAAAAACCACCCCTATGTACTGAGTAAAGTTAAGGAAAATAAATCCGATACTCGCGATTGCGATACCGAGTTTTACATCTTGGGCATACGGCAACAGTTGCGCTAGTCCGACACCTGCCAAAAAAACGATCAGGCTGGCAAAAATCCGCAAACTATTTAAGTTGGCGATGACAGCGGCATCTGAGCGTCTATGCAGCGACAGAATCTTTAGTAGCAAGACCGGCATTCCTAACTCGGCGATAGCGGCCAGCACCCCCGTATACGTTAACGCAATACTATAGTCTCCAAACCGCTCAGGCCCGAGATAGCGGGTTAATAAAGCAAAAGTAATCAGGCCCGTAATCACACCAACAGTCCTGGCGGCACCTTGGTATACGGTATTTTGAAGAACAGCTCGTACTCTTGACATTGTAGCCACTTTATTGTACATAGATGGGCTACTTAAGATACACACATGTTAGTACAAACTCTGACAAAACGGCTCAACCGACATAAATTAGCGCTATTGGCGTTGGTCTTAGTTGGCGTTGTTCTGGCCATGATCGGCACGCTTTTTATGCGCTTAGAGTATGAGACGACCTCGCGCTTTATTATTATTCAAGAGCAGCGCTTTTCTGACGCGTTTACCCAATCAAAATCGACCGAGTATGTGTCGGGTATTTTGGCTCGTGTAGTGAGCACGGACTCGTTTAGAGAGGCTGTTTTTAGCAAATATGATTATCTTAGTGTGCTGTTCCCCCAGGACCGGGATGAACTCCGCAAAGAGTGGAACGGAGCGATAGAGGTGGTTCCGCTTAAAGATACCGGGATCATCAGCATTACGGCCTATAATATTGAGCGAACTGCCGCAGAGTCGCTGGTGTTTGCGGTAGGGGACACATTAACCAATAATATTAAGACGTACCTTGGCAACGGAGCGGCCATTGAGTTACGGCCGATCGACGGGCCGATTACTTCTGAGTATCCGGCGCGCCCAAGCTTTACCAACAACGCGCTTGCCGGAGCGCTGATTGGCGCCATGCTTGGGATAGTCGTCTTTGGTTTGCGACAGGGTTCCGGTAACAGAGTTGCACGAGCGGGTGTCCCTAGAGGAGGGCCTGTTGCTCCGGTGCCGCCTGTACCTGTAAAGTTGTCTACTCCCGTGCCGACACGATCGACTCGCAAAACAGATGCAAATAAAAAGACCAAGCAAGTAAAACCGGCGTCATTTAGTCAAAAAGAGTTTGAGCAATGGATCAAACAGCCAAATAGGGCATAGATTTTTTCAAGGTATTGATGAGCACGTGGAGGAGGACACGCGCTCTCGAGTCTCTTGAAACTCGCGGGCCCTCTATAAAGGCCCACATGTCCTCTGACAACTAAATACAACAGGCCGCGCATGCACCTGTAGCGTGGCCATTAACCTAGCACGGAGGAACCGTGCAAAAGGAGTTCGGTAATGAAGAATTTTGGTTTTTGCGTTTTCCTGGTGGCCCTGACTGCCGCTACCAATAGCTTTGGCGCTACCGCGCCCTACTCCCTCTCCAAGATCTACGGAGAGGAGAAGGTCAAGGTCCAGGACGCCAGCGGCAAGATGGTCGACTTCACGGTCTACCTGGTCGCCACCACCTTTGACTCCAAGGGCAATCCCATGGAGTTTGTTTGGAGGCGGCCAGGAGGTGCCCCCTTCATGCCGGAGGAGGCCCGGCCCATAGAGGCTCTTAAGGATGCGGATCGGTTCGCCAAGGTGGCGGTCAAGATCCGGATCCTCAATGAGGTCCTTAAGCGCAAGCAGATCGGCCTCCCCGATGACGTCCTCAAATCTTTTTTGACGTCGTTGCACAACAACGACTCGCTGGAGGATTTTGAGGTGCGCTCTGGCACGCGGTGGGATTTTTCTACCGCGGGTGACTACAAGCTCGGAAACCCGGTCCTGTCGTATGGGAGCAACTTCACATTGTTTCTCAATACGCGGGCCAAGTTTCCGGGTAAAAAAGTAACCGGCAAGATCTGGCACGGCAACTGGGCGGGGGAGTACGACGGCCACGAGGGCACGTACGAGGCCGACCTGGTCTGGGCCGAGTCCTGCGGGAATCTGCTCGGTAACATCCGGTTTGTCTCGGATGCGTCCCGGGTGGAGAAGGGCGACAAACCTGGCATCCCGGCGGATGGCCCCAACATCATCCTGCCGGATCCCGAGCCGATCGTAAGCGGATCGCCCCGAGGCGGGCCATTGCCTCCGTTCGACGTCCGTGAGGAGGGTTGGGAGCTCGGAACCGAGTTCTGGGCTCACGCCTCCAGCGAGACGGTGGCCGACGGGCACGGCGGGTATAAGATGGACGGGATGTTCGTGTCGCAGATCGCTGCGACCGTCGTTGGCGAGTACGTCAAAAAGTTCGGCAACGACGAGGATGACCCGTACATCCGCCTAACCGGACACCTGGGTATGGTTAACGCCGGTACTCCGTCCACCGTCTCCGATGAGGAGGGTGGCGGCGGAACCGGTACCATCGAGCACATCTCGGTCGATGGCGTCTTTACGGTGGGAGGTGACTACAAGCTCACCACCGAGGTGGACGTCTACGCCACCCAGAACTCCAACGCTAGCTCACTGGCGATCGCTCCGACCGTGTCGTTCCAGCCCACCGAGGGCCGGGGACCGGTTGCCAGCGTGACCTACGTGAGCGGCTCGACCGATGTGGACGCCACGTCCATCACGGTCGACTCAAACAACATCGTGGCTACGGCGGGGTACCGGTTTGGCAAGGACAGCCGGTACGCACCCTTCACCCTGGACTCCGGACCATACCTTGACCTGCGTGCTCGGTACACCACCCAGGAGTACGAGTCCGACGTGACGCGTTCCGGGTTCACGGGCTTCCGGTCCGAGTTCAAGGGGTTTGGGGCTCAGGTGAGCTTCCTGACCCCGCTCAAGATATGGACCGGTCCTAAGGACGGCATGTCCAAGCAGAAGGGACTCTTTCTGTACGGACTCGTGTCCTGGGACAAGCTGGATTACTCCAGTTACGTCAACTCGATCACCTACGGGTGGATCGGGTCTGACGAAGGTACCAGTCTTGACCAGGTGAACGCGGGCCTCAACCTGCGGTTCATCTGGGGCCAGGGAAACTGATTGTTGAACCTCTGGGCGCCTCTACCAAAGGCGACAAGAGGGGAGACACATGCGGTCGCTTATCGGCCAGTTAGCGGACTGCAGCCGCAACTGACGTGAGTGTCCATGGCGGTGCACCTAGAGCCGCCTAAAATCGTTCGGTCGGTTGAGAGAAGGCGCCGGTCCAAGGGCCCTTGGACCGGCGCAAAATAAGTGCCGCGGCCACGCAGTCGCGGCACCATCGGCAGGCAACGTTTGCCGTTGCGGAGTGGTGGGCCTAACTCACCACCTTACCCCGATCGCGCTGCGATCGGGAGATTACCCTCGTTTACCGGAGGAGAGCCCAACCAGGGTTATACGGTTCTAAAAAAGGTCATTGCCAACGCGCATGACCTTTTTTCAATTACGTAGATTTTTATCGTCCCTGCTTTTTGGAATGTAACACTACCCGTAGCGAACGTGCCAGCAGATCGTGTCGTGTGTATCCTTTTTTTGTAAGCTCTTGCTCAAGTTCTGCGGTCAATAAAGACCGGCCTTCAAGAATATATGCGCACTCAACAACGTCAAAGTGCCGCTTAAAGATCTCCAGATAATCCGTGGCTGTCAGTTTATTTAAATAGACGTGAGTCGGATAAAGGTTGTCCCGTAAATGATCCCAAGCGGGGACGCGCTTGCTTTGAGCATCGTCCGGAAAGGCCCACTCGAGGTTGTGTCCACCCGAGAGGCTTGGAAATAAATCAATTGAGAGTGAGGCCACGCCATCCGACGTAAGCACCCGGGCAATCTCTTTTGCGGTCGACTCTACATCGGCGATATGCTCAAAAACTGCAAACGAAAAAACAAAATCAAACGTATTGTCGGCAAAGTCCATGTCGGCGGCGTTCATCCGGCGTAAATTGAGATCGCGTTTTTGCAAAGTTTTACCAAAACACTTTTGAACCTCATTATAATAACCAGGGTCAAATAAAATATTGCGACCAAGGGTCGTTAGCGCCCGCTCTAGGCCGTTGAGTTTAAAGATGCGCCAATAGGTTTTAGGGGAGAACCCAAACCGGACGTAGTCCATGTCGATCCCGGTTGTTTTGGCCCCGCTTGAGTGAAATAAAAGTGAGATCGTTGCGTGCTGACCATGCCCGATCTCAAGTACGCGCATGTCGCTGACGGGTTTTTTTAGGTGTGTGGTAGCGGTTTTTAACGCTCCGCCAAAAACCTGATTGCAATCGCGCCGAGCGATCCAACGGTTACGCTTAAAGTAGCCAAATAGATTAGCGTAAGTGCGCGCTTTGCTTGTGTCGCGGCCTACGGAGGCCGAGTAGCGTTTTGTAGCGGTAATCATAAAGCTGGCTATCTTAGCTAAAAATGGTTCGTTGTCAACCATAAGCTTTGCAAGTTCAAGCTGGCTCCCGGCTGCCACCGACAATTGACTAGACGCAGGACCGCGTTACAAAACCCCTGTCCAAAGAGGGGGCTTTATGGGCCTGGCGGGGTTTTTGCACATGCTGCTGATAGCGCCAAATACGGACGTGGTAAAGTAAGCAATCCCTAAATTAATGGGAGTACCTTACATTTATTAGGAGGCTATAGTGCCCAAAAAAACCGCGACCTATCACAATGGGGGCTTTGATCGTTTAAACAAGCCACGGGCACAATCGTCCGTTGCAAGACAGCTACGTTTGGCTGATGCAGCGGCAGTAGAGGCTGCAAAATCCCGTCGGGTAGAGGCAGAGGTTGCTCGCATCGCCAGCCTAGAACGCCGTTTGATGGCTCTCCGGGATGAGCTCAAGCAAACTACTCGGTCCGGGGTTGAACTACCTCCCAAGCTTTTTAAGCCTTTGGGGCGATCTCGGTGGTTGCCGCCGAGTGTTTACTCAAATCGGCTTGGCAATGATCACCCCGAAATGCTTGAAAGCCCCTGGCACTCGCTGGAAAGCTACGGGCGCTGGTACCTGCATTCCGGACGGCACGAAGTCTTTCCGGCGCAGCGCCTGGATGCTCGTCTGTCAGGGGCCAAACCCGTCGACGGTCAGCATCAGTTTTGCGGGCTCGACGTCAAGCATGGCTGGCTGCTTGTGTCGGTGCTGTTTGTCTTGCAGCGGAGCGGCCGGGACCACGAATCGTCACCCGTGGCCCTTGCGGTTACTTGCAGACCTGCGGATCTTAGCAGCCTGCTCAAGCTTGGCGAGGCGATGTCTAATCGT